>JBBRZF010000023.1:0-30880 GCA_038236965.1 Terriglobales bacterium
AATGGTCGCTTTATGCTGATTCAGTTCCGGTTCAACCAGCGAGAAATCTGCCTTGATGGTACGCAGTTCCAGAACGTGCGCGCCTGCGGGAATATTCACTTCGCCGTATTGCTCAATGCCGTCGCGGCCCAGAAGGCGCGTGATGCGGTGCACGTACACCGCGCCAGAGCCGTCTTCGTTCAACAGCGCGACCTTGTCCTCCAGCAGCGTAACGGCTGGGCCGCCGGAGTACTTGCGCGATGCGGTGTCGCGCACCATCTTCAATCCGTCACGGCGAAAGCCGCGATAGAACTCTGCGTCTTCGGCGAACCCGTTGTCCTGCGATTCCGAATTCAAGAGCCGCGCCGGATCGCTTGTCGCTCGTCCGTATCGTGCCGATCCCGGCGCAAGCTGCGCCAACGCTGACGCCTGCGATGTCGCAACCTTCACATCTCCAGACAGCACCAGTTCGCGGATCTCGAGTTCGCGTGCCTCGCGATCCGTTGGATTTCCCCTGATCGCTGCTTCCGCAGCGCGCGCCGCGTCCATATGGCGTCCCTTAGCGGACAGCCAGTTCGCATAGGTCAGCGAGCCAGGAGAACAATGCTGCATCTGCAGTTCCAGCTTTGCAGCCTTCGCCTTCTCTCCTGCCGACGTAAGCTGGTCTGCCGCATCCTCCAATATCGCGCACGAGGGATGAACTTGTACCATCCTCTCGACGGCACTGGTCGCCTCCTCCATCCACCCGCAACGGACTGCGATGCGCGACAGCAACTGAAGTCCGCGCTCTGACTCGGCATTGCGAGCGAGCGAGCGCTTCAGCTGCTGTAGCGCATCCTCCGTGTGGTCTAGCGTGTATTCGCGTGCAGCAAGTTCTACCTCGACCGCCGACGCTGACGGAGCAAGGCGAACAGCAGCGCGTAAAGCATCCGCTCGTTCGGGTGGGTCCTCCTCGCCCGCAATGTGTTGCCACGCATGCGCCAGGGCGAACTGAACGGGTGCGGAGTTCCTTCGTGCTGCAATCCCGTTGAGCGCACTGACCGAAGCCGCCGCATCTCCACGATAGTAGTGCAGCGCGGCGGAAACGTATTCCGCCTCCGGCCCGGCATGCAGGGTCGGCTTATTCTTCCTGCGCAGTACTCCGGTCGGAGCCATGATGGCGATGCGGAACGGCGCGGCGGCGGACACGAATTTGACCATCACCGTGTGTTCTCCCCCGTCAATATGCTGCGACTCCACGATCACCTGCGGCACGGTCTCGCGGCGGTCCTCGCGAGTAATGACCAGGCGGCCATCGATGAACACCTTCATGGTTCCTGGTGTTTCCACTCGCAGTACCCAATCTCCCCCGGAGCGCAATACGATTCGCGAGGCTGCGTAGAAGACTCCCTGTTTGCGCATATAACTTGGCAACGAGAACTTCCCGTTCACAAATTGTGCGTATTCCACATGTTTGCCGTTGTAGATGTTCTTTTTCAGACCATCCATCTCGGGATCGAATTTCTTATCGAAATCGATGTTGGGCAGTTTGCCGATCGGGCCAAGGAATTTCCAGTCTGTCAACAATCCCGACTCGCGCGATTGTTGCAGCAGGTTGAACTCGGGCACGCCATCTTCTGTCGCGTCCACCAGGGCTAGCCGTAACTCATTGCGCTGTGCGGAAGTCGCGGCCATCGTGCGAAGCCGCGGAAGTGCCTTGCGGAACTCCGCCGTGTTTGTCGCACGCTCTCGGATGTGCCCCGCCGCAATCTCGGCATAGTCAGTTGCGCCATTTTGTCCCGCGCACAGACGAAGTGCCGCGTCGAGTTCCGCTGCGACATCGCCTTCGAGTGTCGCCGCTTCCATGCGCACAAACAGCGCTTGCGGATCCGTCGCATCACGTTTTAGCGCCATTGCGGCGAATCGTTTTGCATCGTCGACTGAAGAGCGCACGAAGAGTGCCTCGGCTGCCTGCTGGGCGTTCGACACTTCGCCACGCACGTTGTTTGCGTGTGCCACGCCCGGGCGCGAAGCATCGGATGCGAATCCCGACACGGCCAAGCCAATCACTAGTGCGGAGGTGAGAAGTCTTCTCATCTTAGGTACACCTTGATCTCCTGACGAAACGCGCGTTCCGTCCGCGAACAGAAGTCTCTGAAGGCCGCGTACTCGTCCGGCGTCACGCGAATGCTTCGAAGCTGCACATGATTGCGCACCACGATCTCGCGTCCCCTCTGCTGGTAGGTGAGGTTCGAAGAGCCGAACGCCGTTTCGATGTGCGTGTCCTGCGGCAACGCCGCTACTTTTGCTCCTGCAGGCAGAGCGAAGTGAAGTTCTTCCTCGGTCTCCCACTGAGCAGGCAGTAGCAGGTCTTGCGTGCGCAGTCCCAGCGGTGCAAGCGTGGAAAGATATTTGCGCGCCATCCACGAGTTGTTCAGCACCACGGTCGTTTTTCCTGCGAAGCTGTCCAGCACTCCGCGGAAGCTGACGTGGACATCCTTTTCAAGGTCACTGGCGCCCTGAACTTCCACGCGGTCCAGGCGCACGGTGGGAAAGACTTCTGCCAGAGGTTGACGCACGGCATCGCGCTGTCGCTCTGCGACTTCGTATTCGCGACGCAATCCGGGAGCGTTTTCGCCGCGAGTATAGGTTTCTCCGCTGAACTCGATGGTTCCGTCGCGCTTCAGTTCGGCGCGAAGCGTGCGGTGCGTGAAATTGTCTTCCGCAGTGGTCAAGGGAATGTGGCGCACGGTGGCGTCGCCATTGCTGCTGATGGTGACGGCAGTCGCGCCCTGGTCTTCGAGAGGAAGTTCGCGCGCGCCGGAATACTCTGCGGTCCCGTCCAACCAGAGCTGATACTTCGGCAGGTAAACGATGGCGTGGTTAAAGGGCGCAACCGACGCAACGTGCTCATCGATATCGCCGAGTCTGCGTGTGCGCACCAGCGCCAGTTCTGCGTCCACGCCCACTTCGCGCAGCAGGGCGATCATCAGGCTGGCCTTGTCTTTGCAGTCGCCGAATCGCCGCGCATAAGTCTGGCTCACCGAATACGGTTTGTAGCTGTAAACGCCGAACTCCAGCGCGACGTAGTGCGTGCTGCGCAATACCAACTGGTGTACGGCGCGTATGCGCGCCAGTTCGTCCGGATTTTCACGGGTGATGCGTGCAGCGATCTCGTGCAACGCGGAATCGAGTTCGAACTGCGGACGCAGGAGTTCCGCATACCACGCTCCCAGTTCCTTCCAGTCGGCGAAGGTGGATGCGTGAATATACGGCGCAATGGTTGTCGCCGAAGGTCCGCGCGGTTCATTCGGAAGCGCGGCAACATCGGTGGCAGTCCATTGGTAAACGCGTTCGCCAGAAGCCTCGGTCAATTGTGCTTTGGCTGCCATGCGGACTTCTTCGACCTGTAGCGACCGCGAAGCTGGCACAATCACCACATAGCGCTTCAGAGCCGTGGGCAGCGAGGTGCGGAACAGATGGAGCGTGCCAAAGTAATCGCCGTAGGGATTTGTCTCCAGCGTGGGAGTGATGCGATATTCCAATTCCACTACGTCGCCCGGCTCCACGCCGGGGAAGCGCATTGCCCGGGCGCGGACGTCGTAATACATGGCGACCGAGGTGTCTGCCACCGGATTCTCGCCCGCGTCACCCGCTTCCAGCACGCGGCCATCGCTTTTATGAACGCGCGCATGCAGAATGCGCAGAGCTTCTGATGCGGGGGCGTACTGTACTTTGCGAATGCTGAATTCGCGAGCGCCCTGTTCGTTCTCGATGCGGAAGAACTGCTGTACGTGGGTGGAGAACAATCCATTGAGTTGCACGTGGTCGATGCGGATATCTGCCAACGCTGTGGCATTCGCCGCGGCCAAAGTGCGCTTTGCGTTCAGCGCTTCCAATCGCACCAGATATTGCGTGTCAGCATCCGAGGCCGCTGTAGAACCTTGCCATGCGGCAAGCAGGCGCGCCGACTCATCGCGCTTCCTGCCGATGAATTCCTTTTCAGCCCTCGCTGGAAGCACGCCGAGTTTGCGATAGGCATCGGCAATCGATGCCTGCAATGTTGTTTCGCCGGGAAAGTCGTGTTCCAGCCTGCGATATTCGGCCAGCGCCAGATTGTTGGTACCTGCTTGTTGATAGAGATCGGCCAGCAGTTTTCGCGCGAGAAAATTCGAGGGCCCAGCGGAGGTGACACGCAGCAAGAGGTCGCGAGCTTTTTCGTTCTGCTCGCGCGAAACGTAATACTCCGCGAAAGCGAGAAGCACTTTGCTATCCGCCGGGGCGAGTGCCTGGGCCTGTTGCAGCGCGTAAAAGCGGCAGAGATGGTCGGGGCAGGCTTCGGCAACTCTCAACCAGCGCGTGTGTGTAGGTTCGCGGCGGGCGGCAGCTTCCAGGTCTTGCAGATTGGCGGTCGAAATGGGTGCAGTTGGAGCGTTCTGTGCGGCAGACAAGCTACTTGCAATGGGCGCAAGGGTGAGGCACAGCAAAAGGCTGAGAAACGCTGTCCGGGAATGCAGACGGAGAGACTTCATCGGACGCAATTCGCACCTCAACCTCGGAAAACGATCTCCCCGTCGGCCGTTTAGCCGCCGGGGAGGTCCATTCCCAAGCTGATTTCCGTTCTCTCCTCTGAACTTATTTCCCCCAGGATTTTTGTCGCCCAGAGCAAAGAACGAAGTCGGTATTGGTTAAGGTAAGAACATTCTGCTTCCAAACCTTCTACTCGCAAATGCACAGGATGTCTTAGTTCGTTCAGAGATAAACCCTTAGTAGGTAACCGCCCTAACGGGCCAATGTTTGTCCGATTGTCTGCATCTCAGAGCAGGAAAGGAAAGAGACGGGGTGCCCAAACGCCTCCGGCAAGGGACGAGAATGAAAACCAGGCGGATCATCCAGATGTCTCTCGCGATTGCGCTGGTGCTGGCGGCGGTGCGTGTGGGAATCATTTACTACGGGCGCCACGCGGCCGCCGAGCCGAGCAAGCAGCAAAAATCTGCCAACGCGCCGCTTAACGCCGACTACTATGTCACCCCGAAAAAGCTGCATGCCTACGATGTGCTGTCCGCCAAGGAACTCACCAAACAGCCTGTATGGGTCCGCGACGGCTTCCACTACGCCTACTTTGCCTATGACGGCCACACCGAGCGAGGCAACGAAGCGGGCAAACTGGGGCCAATCGAGAAACTGAACATCGTGGATGTCGTCGTGGAGCGCGCTCCGGGCGAATCAATGACCACACCCAGTGGGACGAAGGTCAAGGTCGCGCAGGATTCCATCAACGCCGTCTTTGAAAAAGAAGGAAAACGCTACAGCTTTCCCATCGGCTTGAAGCGGGGCTCCGACATTCAGATCTTCGCCGACGACATGCTTTTTCTGGAGGACCCTCATGACCTATATAAGCACTGGTCGCCGGACGTCTGGCAGTCGGTTGAGAAGCACGAGGTGAAACCTGGCATGAACGAGCTACAAACCTCGTTCGCCATAGGTGCCGGATACCTTGACCCCACTGAGCCGAAAGAGCCTCGAATACTGAAATACCCCAACGGTGGCCATCCTATGATTGTCACCTACCAGGATGGGAAGGTCGCCGACGTCAAACCCACTTCATAAAGCTGCATCTACGAACATCCTGCTCCCTCGCGAGCGACATCCCATAGTAGGCCGGATATGCTGCTCAATATTTCTTCAAAGCGTCCGTGGTTATGGCTGATGCTTTTAGCAATGGCCGCGCCTTTATGTGCGCAGGACATACACTGGAGCTATGATCCGGCCAGCACGCTCTACAAGCGCTCCGCATTCGCCCACGGATACATCCACGGATACGAGATGGGATTCCACACCGGCAACTTCGATTACCAGATGAGCCGCGAGGCGCGCGATCCGAAGAAGCTTAGGGATTTCAAGCGAGCGAAAGAATTCTTCTCGCCGCAGTATGGCACTCGCGATCAATTCGTGAGGGGATACCAGGAAGGCTTCGGCGTAGGCTATTCGGATTCCTACACCGGCAAGGAATTCCGCGCGGCACGCGAATCGCGCGCCCTGGCATGGTCGCTGCGAGAAACATTGCCGGGTGAGCCTCATCCGGATGGTAACTTCGACGAAGCTTTCTCCAAGGGATATAAGCAGGGTGTCACCAACGGATTGCAACAAGCGCGGCTGGATCAGTCGTTCTCTCCCGAGACCTCGGGTTGCGACGCCAAGGACGAAGTGAAGAACGATCCCACCAATCCCTATTGCCGCGCCTACGCGCTCGGCTACCAGTGGGGATACTCGGACGGCTACAACAATCAGCGCACACCGGACAGGGAAGTTCGGACAGCGAAAGACGGGCGATAGAGCGTTGATGCCCCCTCGCCACCAAGTTGTTGCTAGGCGACTGCGCTCATCACTTGTCTCCCTGCCGGCCTTTACTCTGCCCGATCTTGCGATTAGATTGAAGCCGTCATGCAGATGGCTCCCTTCGTCTTATTCCCGCTCTTCTTCCTGGTCGTGTGGCGGTTCGTCGCGTTCGCCATCAGTCGTGTCGGCGGATGGGCGGCGTTGGCGCAACGCTATCGCTTCACCGGGGAATTCTTTGGCACGCAATGGAACTGGTAAGCTGCCCAGATGCGGAATACGATCAACTACAACGGCTGCCTGATCATTGGCTGCAACGAGACAGGACTTTTTCTCTGGACGATGTGGCTATTCCACTTCCAGCATCCGCCTACTCATCCCGTGGAACGAGATCACTGTTGCGAAGAAACGCATTTTCTTTATGGATTTTGTGCGACTCACTCTCGGCAGGGGGACGCAGATTCCGTTCTCCATCCGGGCTTCCGCAGTGGAGAAGATAATCGCCGCGCCGGTGTGTACTGGCCGAAAGAACCCGTCCTCTAACACTCTAAGTCTTCCGACCGCTCCGCGCGAGCAATCGAGTCCGCGTGCGATTGCATAGGAATGGAACGGAACTGGCTAATGTCTCTCCGCCTTCACCGCCGGAGACTCCGCCCCGGCCGCTTTGTCTTCTTCGGCGCGGATGGTTCCGCGATCGTCGGTGTAGAACGAGCGCTGCGTTGAACTGGGCGAAGCTTTCGGCGTCATCCATAGCGAAAATCCTTTTCCGTCGGACTTGAACCTCGCGGTGTAATCTCCTCGATCCGTGTTCACCATGCGCCTAGTGAATGAACCGGAGTTGACGAGAGAAGCGAGCGAGGTCCCGTAGGTGTTGTGTTTCTTGTAGTACGCGCGTTGGGCGTTGATGACGACGCGGATATAGCCGAGCGCTCCCGCCTCCGAATTCGAACGTGCCGGGTCTCCCGCGAATTTGGGAGTGTAGTCCTGCGCCATCAGGACCGCCGACAATGTAAGTAGGACTGCCGCATAACGCATACATCGAAGCATTCGTATTCCTCCGCAACCTTAGATGCACAAAGTACATACCACCCCATCGCCATCCCTCGGTTCCGCCACGCTCTCGTCCTGTTGTCCACTGGTACATGGCCTTTTAGAATAGACCTTTTAGTGTGAGAGGGTTCCATGTACGAGAGAATACGGCTATGCTAGCGAAACAGTCTGTCAAGTTGGGATAACAGGATGAAAATGAAAGCAGCAGCCGTGGCCAAAAAACCTATCGTTCGCATCGCCGTCGTTGAAAGCGATCCCCTGCGGTTCATCGGGTTTCGCGCGTTGTTCGATCAGAACCCTGAGATCGAACTTGTCTCGGCCACTTTGCCCGAGATCGCCACTATCGCAACTGCAGACCTGATCTTGCTGGGAAGTCGCGGTAGCCTGAACCTGTTTGATCTGATGGCGTCTCTGAAGGCGTCGCGTCCCGATCTCAAGATTCTTGTGACCGGAACAGGGGCGGACGACGAGATGATTCTGAAGGCGCTCGCCGCCGGAGCCAAGGGATACGTCGACGAAGCCGCTGCTCCGTCCGAATTCGTGCAGGCGATTCAAATCATCAACCAGGGCTCGGTATGGGCGCCGCGTCGCGTGCTCTCTCTCTTCATTGAGCGAGTCACAACTTCTCCAGGACGGATTTTCCCCGCAGGCCGCGTGGTCTTCACCGACCGCGAAAAAGAAGTTTTGGAATTGCTCGTCGCCGGACGCTCCAATAAAGAGATTGGCAAAGCACTCGGCATCGAAGAGCGCACGGTCAAAGCGCACGTCGCAAAGCTCATGCGCAAAGTCGGCGTACAGAATCGCATCGCGCTTTCCGTGCACGCCATCACTCATTCACTGGTCAGCTCTAATTAACGCGCCGGTTAGCCAGTAACGTAGGGCGATTACCTTAGGACGTGTACCCGCACGGTGCAAGTACAACGTCCTGTCGTTATCTAGCCGGAATCGGCGACAGGCCGCATACTCGCTTCACCTACCACAGAACCTGGGAGATGGGGCTGAACCGGATACGAGGGTCTCCGATTCAGCCCCTTCGAATTTCAGTCCGAAACACTCAATCTGCACTAATCATTCATCAACATCGGCTCCAACCCAGCGCGTCCAATCCAGTCGAGCAGCATTCTTCATTACTTTCGCTCATTTCTGCACACTTTTACACGCATCTGTGCAGCATTCTTCACCGTTTTTGTCCTTAAAGGTAACTCATAAGTAAACTTCAATCCACGCGGGCAGGCACTCTTAGAGCGTAATATCATCAGAGAAGCGAATCTGTATACGCGCGCAAAATCCTCGCGACTGACAGGTGAAAATGAAACGAATAATGCTGCTGATAATGATGTTATCCATATCCGCGCTGGCCTTTGCCGGCGACCGTGAAAGCGACATCGAGCGCCTGAAGAACGCGTCCACGATATTGGACGAGATCATGGCTGCGCCGGATAAAGGCATTCCGGAAGAAATCCTTGGCTCCGCGAAGTGCGTCGCCGTGGTTCCTAACATGCTGAAAGGCGGACTAGTTGTGGGCGGCGCGTATGGCAAAGGCGTGGCCAGTTGCAAGAATGCGAATGGATGGAGTGCGCCTGCATTCTTCAGTGTTGAGGGTGGAAGTTTTGGTTTCCAGATCGGTGGCCAGGCCGTCGATCTAGTGATGATCATCATGAATGAGAACGGCATGCGCAACTTGCTGCAGAGCAAATTCAAGCTGGGCGCGGATGCGTCAGTTGCGGCAGGGCCGGTGGGACGTCATGCCGAAGGCATGACGGACTGGAAGATGCGCGCGCAGGTTTTGACGTATTCCCGCGCCCGTGGCGCGTTTGCGGGCATCACCTTGAACGGCGCGTCGATACGGCAGAACCAGGATGACACGCGCGCGTTCTACGGACGCATGGTGCCATTCAATACGTTATTGCTTGGTAATCTTCATCCCATACCGGCAGAAGCGATGGATTGGACCAATAGTCTGGCGAAGTATTCGACAGGGGAACCGCCAGCCAAAGCACCGGCGAAAACACCGGCCACAGAGCAGGAAAAGCCCAATAAATAGCGAATAATGCTGCTCAGAACGTGCGAAAGAGTTGCTAAGGTAGTGAAGAAAGATGCAAAGAATGAGCAAGAGGCGGCCCAATTGGGCCGCCTCTTGGTTCTTTGCGTGAGTTGCGGGTTCGTTGACGCGAGTTGGCGTGGATGCTAACGTCAAATTCGTTCATGCGACATCGTTTGGAATACGCTCCTGTGTGGGTAGTGCTGCGCGTGCTTGGGTTGCTGCCGCGTACGTTGGCGCGTGGAGTAGGCATCGGGGTCGGCTACCTGTTCTATCTTCTGTATCCGCGCTTGCGTCGCGTGGGCATGCGCAATCTGGAAATGGCGTTGCCGGAGAAAACGTTAGCGGAGCGCAAGAAGATACTGCGCGCCATGTATCGCTCGCTGGGGCGACTGCTGGCCGAGTTCACAAAATTTCCTTCCTACACAAAAAAGAACATCTCCCGCATAGCGGTGTATGACGGCTTCGAGAATTTCGAGGCTGCGCACAATCGCGGCAAGGGAGTCATCTTCATGACCGCGCATCTCGGTGGCTGGGAGATAGGTTCGTTCGCACATTCGCTTTATGGGTATCCGCACAATGTAGTGGGGCGGAAGCTGGACAATCCTTACCTGGACAAACTGGTGAACGGGTATCGGACGATGCATGGAAATCGGTCATTCGATAAAGATGAGTTTGCGCGGGGATTGATCTCTGCCATGCGCAAGGGCGAGACGGTTGGAATATTGATGGATACGAATATGACTCCGCCGCAGGGCGTGTTCGTGGATTACTTCGGGCAACAGGCCTGCACGGCGAGTGGAGCGGCGCGGGTGGCATTGCACACGGACGCCGCCGTGGTTCCCGCGTTCACCATCTGGGATGAAGAGCTGGGGAAATACCGTATCCATTTTGAGCAGGCGATCCCGCTGGCGAGGACCGGAGACAGCGAAGCCGATGCGGTGACGAACACGCAGGCGTTCACGAAGGCGATAGAAAAAATCGTACGGAAGCACCCGGAGCAATGGCTGTGGGTGCATCGGCGATGGAAGACGAGGCCCGCTGGGGAAGGCTCGATCTATTGAAGGGTGCTGAGATGGATTTGGGTCATTGAGTTATTGGGTCATTGAACGCAAGGCTGGAGGTAGGCCGAAGGTAGACAAAGGGTCTCTCCGCTCCGCTTCGCTTCGGTCGAGATGACGTTTTGGTGGTGGTGCCCGGGCATCGATTGAGATGACGTTTTGGTGGTGGTAGAAATCGCTTTGGTTGAGATGACGTTTTGGTGGTGGGTTTTGGTGGGGAAGGAATTGGGGACGCACTGATGCGAATCGAAGAGATAGCGGCGTTTGTGGGGGCACGGGTGGTATGCGTTTCGGGCGCGGAGATAACCGGGGTTTCCAGTATTGGATCTGCCGGCGCGGAACACCTGGTGTTCGTGCAGGATGCGAAGTACCTGGAGGCGGCCCTGGCATCGCAGGCGGGCGCGGTATTGGCGGGTGAGTTCGCAACGACTGCGGTCGCGAACGCGCGCATGTCGGTGGTGATCGCGGAAAATCCAAGGCTGGCATTTGCGCAGATTGCTGCGGAATTGCTGCGTACGCAGCGGAAGGTGGAGGGCGTGCATCCGACGGCGGTAGTGGATGCGTCGGCTGAGTTGGGAGAGGGTGTCTCGGTGGCGGCGCAGTGCGTACTAGGGGCGCGCGTGAAAATCGGCGCGAGGACTGCGGTCGGCGCGGGATGCGTGATCGCGGACGATGTGGAGATCGGAGAGGACTGCAATCTGGTCACGCGCGTGACCATCTATTCGCAGACGCGAATCGGGGACCGTGCGACGATTCATGCAGGAGCGGTGCTGGGCAGCGATGGATTTGGATTTGTGCCGGACCCGAAAGATGGGCGCTTCTACAAGTTTCCGCAGATTGGAAGGCTTGAGATCGGAAATGACGTGGAGATCGGCGCGAACGTGACCATCGATCGCGGCGCGCTGGATGCGACGGTAATTTCCGATGGAGTGAAGTTGGACAACCTGGTTCAGGTGGGACACAACGTAAAGCTGGGCGAGAATGTTGTGATTGCGGCACAGACGGGCGTCTCCGGCAGTTCGGTGCTGGAGAAGAATGTGCTGGTGGGAGGACAGGTCGGCATTGCCGATCATGTCACCATCGAAGAAGGCGCGATACTGGGCGCGCAGGCGGGGATACCGAGCAACAAAGTCATACGCGGGAAAGGTGTGGTGTTTTGGGGAACGCCCGCGCGTCCCATCAAAGACGTGTTGCGCGAGTTGGCGGCAGTGGCGCGGCTGGCACGCAGAAAGAAGAAGGAAGAGTAATGGCGATCGTGGTGGTTGGCGGACACTCGCGGAACGTGGGCAAGACGAGCGTGGTGGCCGGCCTGATAGCGGCGATGCCGGAGCGGCATTGGCTGGCGATAAAAATCACGCAGTACGGACATGGCATCTGCTCGGCCAATGGGGAGGCGTGCGATTGCGTGACCGACGACCACGCTTCGGCAATCACAGAAGAGCGCGACCGCTCGGGCGAAACGGACACCTCGCGATTCCTGGTCGCCGGTGCCGCGCGTTCGTTGTGGGTGAGGACGCGACAAGGTTTTCTGGCGGAAGCAATGCCGCGGTTGCGTGAGCAGATTGCGTCGGCGGAAAACGTCATTATCGAATCGAATAGCGTGATGAAGTTTCTGCGTCCGGATGTTTACCTGACGGTGCTGGATATGGAGACCGCGGATTTCAAGGAATCTGCGCGGCAGTTTTTGGATCTGGCTTCGGCGGTCATTGTGCAAGGCGATGAAGCGGCGTGGAGCGGAGTGTCGTTGAAACCAGTGCAGGGAAAGCCGGTGTTTCGCATAGAGCCTCCGCCGTATGTGACGGAGGAGATGGTGGAGTTCGTGCGGGCGCATTCACCACAGAGACACAGAGACACCGAGAAAAGCTAAAACCAAAACCAAAACCTTTGAACGCATAAGGGCTCGATGTTGTTAACGGGCAAGTTTGTAGGGTTGAGTGGGGAGACAAAAGGCCCTCCGCTTCGCTGCGCTTCGGTCGGGATGACGATTCAGGTGTGGAGGTTGGAGCGATGCCTTTCAAAGCGCCGTAGCACAGTAGCTAGCGGCTCAGCAGTTCCGTAGCTTCTATGCGGCTTGGGTTGGTTCGGTTTCGGATTTGCGCTCGGTGTGGAGGTTGCCGCCTTCCATTCCGATTTTTGCTAGTGCGATGTTGAGGACCATGGAGCTGAGGCCATCAACAAAAAGTTCGTTGAGTCTAACGATGGAGGCGATGTCGTCATCGTCCATGCCCGCTTCGGCGAGTTGAGCGACGGTGATTTCGATGGGGCCGGGAAGTTCGCGGACGAGGTTCCACGCATCTTCACGGATAGCGTAGATGGATTGCTGATAGAGGGGAGATTCGCGACTGGCTTTGAGAGTCTCCCAGTAGCTTCGAAGGAAGTCGGGCCAGCGAGCGAAGGCGCGGTAATCGCTGGTGACCACGGGTATCCCCGAACTGCGTTTGATGTCGTCGAATATCTTGCGTGTGGGCGCAGGCGCAGAATCCTCGTCGAGGGTGATGGGTTTGCGTTCGAAGACAGGATGCTGGGCCGGAATGCGGTCGGCATTGGCATCGCCCACCGGGCCATCAAAAGCTTGAAGTTGAGCGGTGGTAATGAGCAGCAGTATGGGGTTGGTGTACTGGAAAAGGTCCACCGTTTCCGAGAGTTCCTGCTGCGCGCCCGGAGAAAACTGCATGCTGGTGGTGCGGGCGCAGAGGTCGGGCACATCGAAATAATTATGCATGCGCGTGTAGGCGTCCGCACGAACGCGCTCGGCGAGTTCAAAGAAGCACTTGGTCTGCAAGACCGGTTTCATGACCTGCCAGTGAAGTTCGAGGAACTTCGGATAGCTTCCGAATACCTCATACACCACGTTGATGTAAGGCAGGCCGAGGGTCTGCTTGATGTCCTCGTAAATTTCGCGGACAGGGCCCAATGCTTGGGATTCCTTGACGATTTGGAGCCTGTTGCCTTTGCGCCACGTCATAGTGGATGAGATGGGGCGGAAGAATGGGAAGATGTAACGCGTAAGGTAAGGGAGCAGCAATTACGTTTTGTCGAGAGAGATGCGGGGGGTTCCTGGTCATTTTTGGTGACGTACGACTCCTTGGGCGTTCGGGCGACCCAAGGGGCTGGCACCTACTCCGATTGAAGAGCCCCGGGCGTGGTAATGTAATCGACCGATGTAGAACGTTATTCACGGTGGCGTAATCTATGCGCGATTTCGAGATACTGTTTGACCATGCGGAACGGTCGGAGTTGCTGGATCCGGTCTTTGCGCGCTATGGACGCTTGGGATTTCCCCCGGCTCCGGCGAGCCGGCCCTGGACCTACGCGAATTTTGTCCAGTCCATCGACGGCGTGGTTTCCTTCCTTGGCGTGGATGGCTCAGGGCAAGACATCGCGCAGTCGGTGGAAGACCGTTGGCTGATGGACCTTTTGCGGACACATGCGGACGCGGTATTGCTTGGTCTTGGAACTCTGCAACTGGAGACTTCGTTGGGAAGACCAAGGGAGCGCGGGCCGATCTTTCGCATTGTGGATGAATCGATGCACCCGTTGAGGGCGAAACTGCACCGCGGACGAGAGAAGAACATTTTCGTGACGGGAATCTCCGTCTTCAATCTGGATGACTACGCGGTGTTCGATGGCGAGAAAGTGGACTCCTATGTGATCACAACGCGAGCGGGCGAAGAACGATTGAGGCCGCAACTGGAAGCGCGTCCGTGGGTGAAGGTGATCGTGGCCGGCGACCGAGATAACGTAAACCTTGGCGCTGCCATGGGGATACTGCGGACGGAGCACGGTGTAAAGCACCTGCTCTGCGAAGGCGGGCCAACGCTCTACGGCAATCTGTTGCGCGCGGGATTGATCGACGAGATGTTTCTTACGGTTTCTCCACTGGTGGTGGGGCAACAGATTCCTCCGACGCAGGAGATGCGCGCAGGCGAACCTCTGAAATCGAGACCGGGACTGCTAGGCGGGGTTGGATTCACGAAGGCGGAGACGCAACCGTGGAGTTGGCTGAGTTGCCGCAAAGTGGGTGACCATCAGTTTCATCGTTTTAGGGTGAAGAAAAAAGGCGAGTAGGGAGTAGTGAGTAGTGGGTAGCGAGTAGTGAGTTGCGAGTAAGAGCGGAAGGCTAGAGCGAAAGGCGAGAGCGGAAGATTAAAGCGGAAGGCAAGAGCGAAGCGCCCCGGGTGGGGCGCTTTTGATTTAACAGGAACTGAGAACCGAGAACGGAGAGCGTTCTCACGGCCTCAGGATTGGCGGCTCTTCTGCTTTCTTCTCTGGGTGGAGAGCTGGCACCTGGCCTGGAGTGGGCGGGATTCCAGAACGCTTCTCTTCGATCTTGCGCAACTCGCGGAGGACCTGGTCGCGCTGGTCACTGGTGTAATCGCGGGCGAATCTGGTGATCGCCATGGTCACCAGGTCCGAGTGATGCACCTTTTCAAGTCCCTTGATGCGCGTGATATCCAGCCAAATGCGATGGATGAGGTGCACGTCTTCGGTGCGGAAGGCGGGCGTGTGCGGGCCGATGCGGAAGGTTTCGACCTCCATGTCCGGACGCACGACCTGGAAGAGGGTTTGCTGCTTGGGTTCGGGCATGGCTTCCCATGCTCGTCCGAGATTGTAGGCCTGTTCCTGTGCGGTCATCTTGCTGGAGAGTCCGGCAACGATGGCGGATGAACCGAGTGCGTTGGCGGTTTGGACGATGGCAGACCAGACGTCGCGCGCGGGGACGACGAGGAGTGAGACGTGTTTTCCAGCGCCTTCGGCGACGGTGACGGCGCGTGTGAAGAGGGTCTGTTCGTAGTCCGAGAATATCTGGTCCATGGAGAGATCGTACTCGGCGCTGCCGGGTCCTGTGAGGCGGGCGGCGAGGACGACGACGTCCTGCTCCTGGACTCCTGTGTGCGAGAGCACCCACTTGAGGTGGTTGAGCGTGTTGTAGTCGCGTACGGCGACGAGCACGTTACCGGGACGGATGCCGACGGAAACGTTGTCCACCGTGTCGCTATGCAGGAGCTGGAAGTGTTCCTTCATCTGCTCCTGGTTGTAGGCATGCTTCTTCAGGTTGATGTGTTCGGAGACGGTGAAGATGACGAGGAACACACTGGTGAAGATGAGTCCGGCGATGGTGGCAGTGGACTTGGTGAGCAGGTTGGTGAGGGCCGTACAGAGCAGGATAAGAAAGACGGATCCAAGTCCGACGGGGATCTCGACGCCAGCGATCTTGATGTTGGGCGGCATCTTCCATCCGCGCTCGCCCTTGAACTTGAAGCGCAGCACGAGCATGGAGAAGCTGTTGAAGGTGAAACTCCAGACAACGCCGAAAGCGTAGGCTTCGCCCAGCCAGTAGACGTTTCCGCGGCTGGCGATGATAGTGACCAGTTGCAGGACGACGATGAGGTTGATGATGCGATAGCTGGTGCCGAAACGCTTCTGCGGTTTGCGGAACCAGTCGGTAAGGACGCCATCTTCAGAGATGCGGTTGAGTACGCCATTGGCTCCGATGATGGAGGTGTTGATGGCGCCGGAGAGCATGAGGAAGCCGACGACTACGACGAAAGTCTGGAAGATGAGTTTGAGGAGATGAGGGCCCCAAAGGCTCATAGCCAGGCCGCTGATGAGGTTGTCTTTGTAAATGGTGAGGCGAACGTTGTCTGGCACCAGCATGACGCCGAGCATGGAGACGACGCCGGTGAACAGGAAGCTGTAGATGCCGATGATGATGGCAGCTTTCTTCAGGTTCAGGAGCTTGGGGTGAGCGAGTTCACGATTGACCTGGGCAAGCGTTTCTTCGCCGGACATGGCGAGGACGGAGTGTCCGAAGGCTACGAGGATTCCGAAGAGTCCGAGACTCTTGGCCCAATCGGTGTGCTTCAGGAAGCCGAGCGCCTCATCACTGAAGTGAAGATTCGATGGAATGGGCAGCGGCGGAAGCGCGACTCCACCTAGCTTCACCAGGGTGATCATCGACCATCCGAGAAGCATGACCACCATGACGGTAACGACCTTCATCACGGAGAGCGCTTTTTCGCTGGATTCCTCGAGCCCCTTGGTGTTCTGCCACCAGTAGTAAATGGTCATCACCATGGCAAAGACTGCGGCGGAGAGATTCTCGTTCAGGACAAAGGTGCGCGGCAGGAATCCGTGGCGGAAGGCTGTGTCAATAAACTGATTGATAAGGCCGCCGATGTAGTGTCCGGCGGACACACCGGAGATTGGTCCGGTGAGGATGTAGTCGAACATGAGAGCGGAGACGCTGACCTTGGCGAGTCCGCCGCCGAGGGCTTCCTTGACGACGCGATAGACGCCGCCGCGAACGAACATGGAGCAGCTCTCGACGTAGACGGCGCGAACCGTGAAGGCGAAGAGCATGACGGCAAGGATGAACCAGGGCGCGGCTTTTCCGACGGCCTGCTCGGCGATGGGTCCGGCGTAAAAGGCCGAGGAGCCCAAGTCGTTGAGGACGATTGCGGCAGCTCTCCAGAAGGAGATAAAGGTGAGCATGACCGAGGTCGCAACGACGATACGTACGCGACTGGTTCCGGGATCATTTGGAGCGTGGTTGTCGACAGCCATCGGGTTCGAACGCAAAAAAGAGACGCCACGAAGTGGGCGCCACTTCCTCTCTCTTGGAGGGGCGAGTTTACGCCTCTGTGAACAGGGTAGTCAATTTCTTGAGATAGCGGCGAGTTGGATGCGGGTCCAGCGGCAGTGTTTGTTAGACTTGCGCAGTGAAGCGCATCCACAAAAGTGCATGGTTGCTGGCCCTCAGTTCGGGAGTTCTGCAGATACTGATATTCCCGCTGCCGGGGCTTTATATGTTGAGCTGGGTAGCCCTGGCTCCGCTGATATTTGCCGTGCTACGGGCTCGCGAGTCGGATGCGACGGAATTGCTGGCGAGCGAAGCGGCTTCGTACCTGGCTCCGGCAACCGTGAAACAGGGATTCCTGTTGGGTTATGCGAGCGGCGTGGTCTGGTACATGGGGAACTGCTACTGGGTGTATCACGTGATGCACTCGTATGGCGGGCTGCATCCGGTATTGGCCTTGCTGCTGCTGATCCTTTTTTCGCTCTACCTTGGGCTGTATCACGGCATCTTCGCTGCGTTGGTGGCATGGGCAGCGGAGTCAAAGACGGGATTCAGCCGGAGGGCTCTGGTGCTGGCGCCGTTCCTCTGGGTGAGCGTGGAGTTGGCGCGTTCCTACATCACGGGCTTTCCCTGGGACCTGCTGGGGACGGCGCAGGTGGACAATGTTCCGCTGGCGAGACTGGCAAGCGTCACCGGCGTGTACGGATTGTCCTTTGAGATCGCGCTGGTGAACGCGGCCTTTGCGGCGGCGTTCCTGGTTCCACGGCGCAAGCGCAATTCGATGCTGGCGGCTGCGCTGATAGCAGCGGTTGCCTTGCAGTCCGGCAGATGGATGTGGCCGGAAAAATTTTCGACGACGGCTTCCGCGAGCCTGGTGCAGCAGAATATTCCTATCCAGCAGGAAGCCTGGACGCTTCCTTACTACGAACAGACGCTGCGGGAACTGGGAGAGTTGAGCGCGTCCACGCCGAAAGAGAAGGTGACCGTCCCCGGACACACCAACGATGCCGGGTTGATCGTGTGGCCGGAGTCGCCGGCACCGTTCTTCCTGAACGACCAGCGTTTTGCCGCAACCGTGAGCGGAATCGCCCGCGCCAATAATTCGTATGTGGTTGCGGGCAGCCTGGGCGTGCGCATGGAAACGGCGGAGAACAACAAAGGGCAACTCTACAACTCGGCAGTGCTGATTGCTCCGGACGGGAGAGTGGCGTCCCGTTATGACAAGGTTCACCTGGTTCCGTTTGGCGAATACGTTCCGTTCAAGCAAGTGCTGGCATTCGCGAAGTCGCTGACGTCGGAGGTTGGCAACTTCAGCGCGGGTGCGCAAAGGGTTCCGCTGGAGATCGGCGATAAAAAGGTTGGAGTGTTCATCTGCTACGAGTCGGTATTTCCCGGCGAGATAAGGCAGTTTGCGGCCAACGGCGCGCAGGTATTCGTGAACATCTCGAACGACGGATGGTTTGGCAATACGGGAGCGCCGCTGCAACACCTGAATATGGCGCGGATGCGTGCCATCGAGAACGAGCGCTGGCTGCTGCGAGACACGAATACCGGCATCACGGCGGTGATCGATCCCTATGGACGCATCGTGCAACAGGCAGCGAGGAACGAACGCGTGGTGTTGCAGGCGCAGTACGACACGGTAAGCGAGACGACTCTCTATACGCGCTAT
Source organism: Terriglobales bacterium (assembly GCA_038236965.1). Lineage (GTDB taxonomy): Bacteria > Acidobacteriota > Terriglobia > Terriglobales > Acidobacteriaceae > JBBRZF01. The sequence goes on from JBBRZF010000023.1 coordinate 18,699, forward strand.
GGGGATTGGTTCCCAATCCTGTGTGCGATAATTTCGCTGTTCGGACTGCTGTTCCGCTGGCGCACGAGCGCGAGTATGGCGGAACCGCAACCGGTGTGAGGCAGTAGCGAGTCGTGAGTAGCGAGTAGCGGGCAAAACAAACGGCTGAGGCAGGCCGAGGGGAGACAAAGGGTCTCTCCACTCCGCTGCGCTTCGGTTGAGATGACGGGTTGGTTGGCTGTGCAAGGTCGAGATGACGTTTTGGGTGGCTGTGCAAGGTCGAGACGACGTTTCGGTGGCGAGTATTTAAGTTTCGGGAGTACGACGCGATGATGAATGAATTTGAAGATCTTGAGCAGCGATATACGGCGGTGAAGGATAAAGTTCGCGAGCTCCGGGAGTATCTTTGACCCGCAGAAGCTGCGTTCGCAACTGGATGAAGTAGAAAAGAAAATCTCTGACCCGAGTTTCTGGGGCGATTCAGCCAACTCACAAACTGTGATGCGCGAGCGCAAGCGGTTGGAAGATGCGCTGGCCACCGACGCTGACCTGGCGCGACGTACTGAAGACATCTCCGCGTACATCGATCTGGGTAAAGAGGGCGAAGAGGTTGTGGCGGACCTGACGCGCGAGTTGGAATCTCTGCAGGCGCGCGTGGAGCAACTGGAGACGCAGACGCTGCTGAGCGGTCCCCAAGATATAAACAACGCCATCATGACGATCCATCCGGGAGCGGGCGGCACCGAGTCGCAAGACTGGGCGGAGATGCTGATGCGCATGTATCTGCGCTGGGCGGAGCGAGAGGGCTTCTCGACGGAGATGAACGACTATCAGCCGGGCGAAGAGGCGGGGATAAAGTCGGCTACGTTCTCGGTGAATGGGGAATTCGCTTACGGTTTGCTGACCAGCGAGATCGGCGTGCACAGGCTGGTACGCATCTCTCCCTTCGACCAGGCGAAGCGTCGGCATACGTCGTTCGCGAGCGTTTACGTCTCACCGGAAATAGACGAGAACATAGAAGTGGTGGTGAAGGCGGAAGACTTACGGATAGATACCTATCGCTCGGGTGGCGCAGGCGGGCAGCATGTGAACACGACCGATTCGGCCGTGCGCATCACTCACTTCCCGACGGGAATCGTGGTGAGTTGCCAGAACGAACGTTCGCAACACAAGAACCGTGAGCGCGGCATGAAGATCCTGCGTTCGAAAATTTACGAATTCGAGTTGGAGAAGAAGCGCGCGACGAATCGCGTCATCGAAGACAGTAAGCTCGACATCGACTTCGGCTCGCAAATCCGTTCGTACGTTCTGCATCCGTACCAGATGGTGAAAGATCATCGCACGAAGTTCGAAGTGGGCGATGTGAACAAGGTGCTGGACGGCGATCTCGGTGGATTCATGCGGGCGTTCTTGTTGCTGAGGAGAGCGGAAGGGAAGTAGGAGCGAGGGGCAAGTAGTGAGTAGTGAGTAGCGAGTAGTGAAAGACAAGATCGCTGCGCTTCGGTCGAGATGACGTTTCAGGTTTGGAGCAATGAACATGCACACCGTTGAGAGAGTTACGGAGCGTGATGCACTAGTTCGGCGCGGGCGCGTGCTTGCTTATCTCACGGTGGGATGGAATTCAGTCGAGGCCATCGTTTCGATTGCCGCGGGTGCGATTGCCGGTAGTGTTGCGCTGATGGGGTTCGGACTGGATTCGGTGATAGAGACGTCATCTGGCGCGGTGATGTTGTGGAGGTTGGGTCACGCGAATGAGCGCGACAACTGCACGCGGGAGCGGTCGGAGCGTGTCGCGCTGCGATTAGTGGGAGTGAGTTTTCTGCTGCTGGCGGCGTACGTTGCGGGAGACGCGGCGTGGTCGCTTTACAAACGCGAAGTACCGGAGCGAAGCGCGTTCGGAATCGCGATCACCGTGCTTTCGCTGATCGTGATGCCGATATTGGCACGAGCGAAGCGCAAGGTGGCACGCGGACTGAACAGCGGGGCGTTACAGGCGGATTCGCGGCAGACGGATATTTGCGCCTATCTTTCGGCGATCGTGCTTGCCGGGTTACTACTCAACGCCGCATTGGGATGGTGGTGGGCCGATCCGGTGGCGGCGCTGGCGATGGTGCCGATCATCGCGCGGGAAGGCGTGGAAGCCGTGAGGGGAGAGGCGTGCGGCTGTGAGTGAGAAGGCAATGTTGAGCGCGAGATATGACCGGGCGTTGTTGATGGCTTCGGAGTTGCACCGTAAGCAGAAGCGCAAGGGTTGTGGCGTGCCTTACCTCGCTCACCTGTTGAGCGTGTCTGCGCTGGTGATCGAGCATGGCGGCGACGAAGACCAGGCCATCGCTGCGTTGCTGCACGACGCGGTCGAAGACCAGGGCGGATTGCCCACGCTGGCGCGAATCCGCGAAGAGTTCGGCAATCGAGTGGCGGAGATGGTACGGGACTGTAGCGATTCCGAAGGCGGAGAAAACAAGGCCCCATGGCCCGAGCGCAAGCGAGCCTACATCTCGCACATCGCCACCAAGAGCGAGGACGCGCTGCTGATCACCGTGGCGGACAAGATACACAACGTTCGCTCGATCTTTGCGGACTACCAGGTATTGGGAGAAAAATTGTGGGGCCGGTTCACGGGTAAACGGGACGGCACGCTCTGGTACTATCGCGAACTCGAAAAGGCATTTGTGGCGCGAAAGGGAAGTGCACAAATTGAAGCGCTGGTGAAGGAGTTTTCAGCAACCGTTAAGCAGCTTCCCGGGGATTAGGATTTGTTATGGCAAGAATGCTTGACATGATGCGTGAGTCGGTGGTTCCAGCGACGCTGATGCGTTCGGCCGCGCATGGAGCGCTCTCGCTGCCTGCGGCGGAGATGCTGGAGATCCTTGTCTTCTTATCCACGAACGCGATGTTCGGAGAGCAGGCGCGGTTGACGTTGGCGTCGTGGGATGAAGCGTCTGCCTGCGCGGTATTGGCCGACCGGTCTGCTCCCATCGCTGTGCTGGATTATTTTTCAGCGCCGCACAATGTTCGTGGAACGCTGCTGCCGGCGCTGTTGGAAAATCCTGCTGTTGCGGATTCGAAGATCGTATTGCTGGCTGAGGGTCTTGGTCGCCAGGGTGTGCGCCTGATGCTAGAGACTTCGCGCGTGCGACAGTCGGGGACATTCCTGGCGGCACTGAAGCGGAACCCCAGGCTATCCACGGAAGACCATGCGGCAATCGATGCAGCGATCGCCGAGCAGGCGGAGCCACACGGACCCACGCAGTACGAGTTGGACCACGCAGAGGAGATCGCTGCGGAAGCGCACAAGAGATTCGAACTTGTCCGCGGCGATGCAGACGAAAAGGACGAACTGGCGGATTTGCTGCCACTGATCGAGGAAGCACCGGTTGAATCGGCAGCGACGCGTTCGGCGATGGTTGCGGCGCATGCGGCCCAGGTCTCGGCAAAGAAATCGGAAGAGCGGGAACGCGTCTCCACCTTGCAGAAGATCGCAAGGCTCAGCGTGGGCGAACGAGTGCAGTTGGCAATGAAGGGCAACAAGGACGAGCGTTTCATCCTGGTGCGCGACGGTTCGAAAGTAGTCTGCCTGGCCGTGCTGGAATCGCCGAAGGTGAGTGAATCGGAAGTGGAGATGTTCGCGGGCATGAAGAACGTGCAGGAAGCGGTACTGCGCGGCATTGCAACCAAGAGGAAATTCCTGAAGAACTATTCGGTGATTCGGGCATTGACGAACAATCCGCGCGTGCCCCTCGACTTGTCCTTGCCGATGTTAAGCCACCTGCTGGCAGGAGACCTGAAGAATCTTTCGATGAACAAGAATGTAAGCGATACGCTGAAGAAGCTGGCATTGAAGATGTACAAAGAGAAAGCGAGTTCGCGAAAGAGTTAGCAGCGGGCACGGACGAGACAGCAAGGAGCAGTGGTGGACACGATCTCAGAGATGTTGAAGAATTCGAAGACGATTGCCGTGGTGGGATTGAGCGATAACCGTATGCGCGCCGCTTACGGCGTTGCGCAATACATGCAGTCGCAGGGCTACAAGATCATTCCGGTGAACCCTTCGGTGACGGAAGCGCTTGGTGAAAAGGCTTATCCCTCGTTGTTGGATGTGCCGGAGAAGATCGACATCGTGGATGTATTCCGGCGTTCGGATGCGGTGCCGGAGATCGTGGAGCAGGCGATACAGTTAAAGGTTCCAGCCCTATGGTTGCAAGAAGGCGTGATCCACGAAGAAGCGGCGCAGAAGGCGCGCGCCGCCGGAATCGAAGTAGTGATGGACAAGTGCATCCTAAAAGAACACCGGGCGCGCAGGTAGTACGCTACTCACAACAGAACTTCTTCCGGGGCGGATCGCGCTGGCCGGCTACTCGGGACCATCGTTTTTAGCGGGTGATTCGTTCTGCGCGGAGTGGCGCTTGCGGGCTTCGGCTTTGGCACGTGCGAGTTCCTGGAGGCGATCCTTGATGCGCTTCTCCACGCCTTCGTTGGTGGGACGATAGTAGCGGCGGTCTTTCAGGTTGTCGGGCAAGCACTGCATGTCGGCAACTTTGTCTTCGAGATTGTGCGCGTACTCGTATCCCTTTCCGTATCCCAGTCCCTTCATCAATTTTGTGGGTGCATTGCGTAAGTGGAGCGGAACGGAGTCCGCAGCGGTTTGTTCGACGTCGCGCTGCACGTTGCCATAGGCGGTGTAGAGCGCGTTGGATTTGGGAGCGATGGCGAGATATACGGCGGCTTCGGCGAGCGCAAGATTGCCTTCCGGCATGCCGATGAAATCGACGGCGTCGCGCGCCGCGACCGTGAGTTGCAAGGCGTGCGGGTCAGCGAGCCCGATGTCTTCGACGGCCATGCGGATCAGGCGTCGAGCGAGGTAGAGTGGATCTTCTCCGGCTTCGAGCATTCGCGCAAGCCAGTAGAGCGTGGCATCGGGATCGCTGTTGCGCACGGATTTGTGCAGGGCGGAGATAAGGTTGTAATGCTCTTCGCCGTTTTTGTCGTAACGAAGGATGCGGCGTTGGAGCGCGTCCTGCGTGATGGCTTCGGTGATGACGCCACCGCTGGCGGCACCATTGGCTTCGACGGCGAGCGTGGCGGAGATGTCGAGAACGTTGTAGGCGTTACGCGCGTCTCCACTGGCATAGGCGGCGATGCGTGCGAGGGCACCGGGCTCGGCGGTGAGTTTGAGCGGGCCGAGTCCGCGTTCTTCGTCGGCGAGCGCGCGCTCGAGGAGCAGGACGATCTGTTCTTCGCTGAGCGGATTGAGCGTGTAAACACGAGTGCGCGAGAGCAGGGCGGAAATGACTTCGAACGAAGGATTCTCCGTGGTTGCGCCGATGAGGCGAATGGCACCGCTCTCAACATAGGGAAGAAATGCGTCCTGCTGCGCCTTGTTGAAGCGATGAATCTCGTCGATGAAGACGATGGTGCGAGTGCCGTACTGGCGCGCCTTTTCGGCGTCGGCCATGACCTGCTTGATTTCTTTAATCCCGGTAAGCACGGCTGAAAACTCTACGTACTCCGCGTTGGTGCGTCCGGCGATGATCTTGGCGAGCGTGGTTTTGCCGACGCCGGGGGGGCCCCAGAAAAGTATGGAACCGGCGTCGTCGCGTTCGATCTGCACACGAAGCGATTTGCCGGGAGCGAGGATGTGCTCCTGTCCGACGATCTCATCAAGGTCGCGCGGACGCATGCGGTCGGCGAGCGGTCGCGAGCGATCAACGGGGCCGTCGGTCGGGATGGAGGAGAACAAAGACAAGGGCACTCACCGCAGAGACACAGAGGCACTGAGAAAATCTAAACTTGGGACGCGAAAGGAATCCGTGTTGTTGGATGCTTCGACCTAATCATAGAACACGGCGTAGGATGCCGTCTTTTATGCGCGTTTCCGCGACAGTGGTTGAGTCAATACTTTCTCTGGCGGGCGGCTTCGTAGAGGATGAGGCTGGCGGCGATGCCGGCGTTGAGGGACTCTACCCGGGGGGAGTGGGGGATGACGATGGTTTGGTCGGCGGCGGAGAGGATGTCCTTGGGGACCCCGGCGCCTTCGCTGCCTACGTAGATGGCCAAGGGGCCGCGGAGGTCGGCTTCGTCTATGGGGACGCCTTTGTGCGAGGAGGTGGCTACGATACGGAGTCCGCGCGCGCGCATGGCGGTGAGCGCTTCGTGCCAGGGGAGTTTGAAGACGGGCAGGCGGAAGATGGATCCGGCGGTGGAACGCATGACTTTGGGGTTGAGCGGGTTGACGGTCTTCTCGGCGGCGAGGACGGCGATGGCGCCGAAGGCTTCGGCGGAGCGGATCATGGTGCCGAGATTGCCAGGGTCTTGCACTCCGGCAGCGCCGAGAATGAGCGGGTCGGGATTCTGGAGGATTTCGGCGAAGGTCGGGGATTTCAGTTTGACGAGGGCGGCGACGCCTTGAGGTGTTTCCGTGGTGACGGCGCTGGCGAAGATGTCGTCGGCGAGGAGAATGACTTCCACTTGCGCGGCGATCTGCGGCAGGAGTTTCTCGGCGCGGTCTTTGGCGGACTCGCTGACGAAGAGGGCCTTGAAGCGGAGTCCGCTGCGAACGGCCTCTTCGATGATGCGCAGGCCTTCGACGGCGCAGAAGCCGTCGTCGGTGGTTTCACCGTGGGAAAAGGCGCGGCGCAGGTCTTTGACGAGCGCGTTCTGGCGGCTGGAGACGGGGCGAAATCGGCTGTCGGCAGTGGACATAACGGTTAGGGTGCGCGGAAGTTGCACTCCGTGCGAGAATCATCATACTCTGAGCAGTTGACGAGCGTCCTTGCGGGGCGCAATCTGTTGTGTTGCAATCTGTGATGTGAGTTTTCGGCGGTCTTAGAGCCTCCCTATAAAGGAAAAAATCAGGTGCATCCTGAAATCCTCAAAGTAAACAGCGATATCCCGGAGCCATCCCTGATCACGTATGTTGCCGAGCAGATACGTTCCGGCAATGTGCTTGGCATGCCCACTGACACCTTCTATGGACTCGCCGCCGATCCGTATAATCTGCACGCGGTGGATCGCGTGTACGAGATCAAAACGCGAGGACGCCACAAGCCGCTGTCGCTGCTGATCGAGAGCGTGGAACAGGCGGAAGAGATGGCGGACGACCTTCCCGACGAGTTTTATGCGTTGGCTGAAAAGTTCTGGCCGGGGCCGCTGACGATCATCGTGAAGGCCGCGCCACGACTTCCGCTGAAAGTTACGGCGAACACGGGAAACATTGCGATACGCATTCCTTCGGCGGCGATCCCGCTGGCGGTGATCCGTGCGGCGAAGGTGCCGATAACGGCAACCTCGGCGAACCTGAGCGGCGAGGCGGAGTGTACGACTGCCGAGGCCGTGCAAGGCCAGTTGGGCGAGCGGGTGCCGCTGATCGTGGATGGTGGAAGTTCTCCTCGCAACGTGGCATCGACGATCGTTCATCTTGACCGCCGCGGCTGGAAGCTTATGCGCGAGGGTGCGATTCCCGCGCAGGAGATTGCAGCGCTGCTCGGCAACGAATGAGCGAAGGACTAAAATCCAAAGGGCGCCTGTGGCTGCGACGAGTGGTTGTCGTCCTGCTGGGCGCCCTTGCTGCGTTCTACGCGTTGAGCTGCGCGCTCATCGTGCGGCAATCGCAGTTGGACGAGGCACAAGCGGCAGACGCGATCGTCGTGTTTGGCGCGGCGCAATATGTGGGGAAACCCTCTCCTGTACTGAAGGCCCGGTTAGACCACGCGCTGGAACTCTACGAGCGAAAGCTGGCGCCGTTCGTCATCACGACGGGCGGTGCGGGACGCGATCCGCTGTATAGCGAAGGCGGCGTCGGACACGATTACCTGGCGAGTCACGGCGTTGGCGACCGTCACCTGATTGCGGAGACGCAGGGCGACAATACGGCTGAATCGGCGGAGCGTGTGACGGTGATCCTGCGGGCGAACGGGCTGAAGGACTGCATTGCCGTGAGCGATGCCTATCATATGTTCCGCATCAAGAAGCTGATGGAAGCGCAAGGCGTGAAGACGTATGCGTCGCCGCGTCAGCAGCCGGCGATGTCGTTGGCGCTGCGCTGGGGAACGGTAATGCGCGAGGCGTTGAGTTACACGCTTTGGCGGATGCACGTTACGTAGAGCAGTTGCCGGTTGCCGGTTGCCAGTTGCCAGTTGCCAGTTGAAATCAGAGGCAAAGGCGATTTGGCGTTCGGTTGTCCCCTTCCTGGTACCCTCCCCCTTGTTTTTTCATTTTTTAAAATCCTTGTTTTCAATAGTTTGCGAGGAGAATTGCTGCAAAATATTGAGCTGTATGGCTTTAGGTATCGAAATATAGACAACAAAGGAGTTAGCGGTGAATCATTGAGTCATTGAGTCGTGAGTCATTGAGTCATTGAAACCCGGAGGTCGCAAGTAGAGAAGGCCGCGCTGGAATGAGCGCGGCCTTGTTTTGCTCTCTATATCTAGTATGACAGATTGGAGGGGTTCAACTGGACATCGGAAGCGGAATTATATTTGGAATGGAATGAGAGAGATGGGAGTTTTTGGAGGCGCGGAGGGGCTTGACAAGAATAATCAACATCCACCACGGAGACACGGAGGCACGGAGAGAGGCAAGTTCGGGCAGAGGGTTCGGTGGTGGGGAGGAGCAGGGCGGAGGTGCGTCGGCAATTCACCACGAAGACACGAAGAAAGGCGAGGGAATCTGGATAGGGTGTGAGAAGGGGATTTCGCGACTCGCTAACCTGGCGAGGGCACACGTAACCCGCAGCCGATCTTGCTGGATTCAAATAGTTTGTGGTATGGCGATATCTCAACAGTTATCCGCAGTTATCCGCGCACAGAGCATTTCCAAAGGTAGAGACACTTCAACGAGCGCACGCGCTTGATCAATCTAACTCCGGGGTCGCAGAGGCATATCCTCTCTGCTGAAACGGTGACTTGCGTCTGTGGTCTGCCATTTTCGACCAACTGCGGCCCCTGCTCCACCTTTGCAGGACTCCCCATTCCATCGCAACAGTTCCCCTCAGAGGTTCGGATGAACTTGTAGATAAGCGAATACAAAACGGGCACAGTACAGTCGTGACACTCGAATCTGGACTGCATCGCGCTATCGACAGCAGATTGCTTGAGTAAAGGATGGCCGCTCACCACAACCGCGTCGGCAGTTCCGTCTGGACGAAGGTAACGGCAACAACAACTGCTCCCTCGACGTTTGCTTGCCGTGCTAGTGGAGAGAATACAGGCTTAGCTAGAGTCACCAACGCCGCTTGACCCTTTGCCAAATGTGGAGCGTCTTGTTGCGAGAACCCAAACGGGGCGAAAAGCAGTACCGCTGCGAGAATGGTCCGACGTGTCACGGCAGCACTTTACGCTGAATCAAACGAGAATTCCACGATTGTTGGTGATATCAGGCCATCCCACTCATTATCCTGCCGTTCTGGATCACAGGAAGTAAAAACATAGCCTCCGAGAACAGGCCCTATCGTAACCTATCGCGAAGTCTCGATGGAGAGGATGCGAGAGGTGTTGTATTTCGCGGGCCTTCGGCAGAGTGGTTGCGCTTCGCGCGGTTCTGAACCCCGGGTTGCACCCGGGGCTAGGCTCGGGCGGTGCCTCCGGCACTTGAAACGAACACGAGGGCTAATCGACGCGTACCCACCACTGCCGTGGTGGGCTAACGAATTCCGTCGCCTGCGGCGACTGTTTGCGGCGGTGTCCGGAAGGGCGCGGCGTGCCGGAATGCGAATTGCGAAATGCGAATCTGAACAATGCGAATTGCGAATTCGAACAATGCGAATTGCGAATTGCGAATAATGCGAATTGCGAATTGCGAATCTGAACAATGCGAAGGAAGACGGGTAGTGTTCGGTTGAGCCGATAGAAAAACAAAAGGTCCCTCCGCTTCGCTTCGCTGCGGTCGGGATGACGATTTCGGTGGTAGCTAGGGCGAAGATGACGATTTCGGTGGTAGCTTGCAAGTTGGCCGAACACGAAGGGCGAAGTGAGGAGATTGTTAAGGGCAGTGTTCGGTTGAGTCTCAGTCGTGCCTACGGCACTTTGGAAAATCGCAATCGATACCCCGGGTTACACCCGGGGCTAGGCTCGGGCGGTGCCTCCGGCACTGCCAAAACGATCGAGAGCACGTAACTGCCGATGACGACGGCAATGGATTTGAGCATCGGGTGCGACCTCCCTGTTGGGAGAGGAGATTAACTGTTTAGGAATGGCGTTGGCAAGTGGGGATTGATGTCGTGCTCGGACACGAACCTGGTCGGGTAGAGGCTGGAGGTGATCGTCGGCGAAGGGCAAGACAAAAGGTCCCTCCGCTTCGCTTCGCTGCGGTCGGGATGACGGTTCAGTGGTGGAAGTAGTGCGGTGGTGGGTCGGGATGACGGTTCAGTTTTGAATCTTAGTTATCGCGGGGTTGGTGGTTCAGGATTTAAGATAAGTTGTTGGTAATAATTTGTTCATTTGGAGTCATAAGCATGGCAGAGAAGCCCGGAACAAAGGCCCCGAAAGCTGGAATCTATTGGTGCAGTGTTTGTAAGACTCCCGTGCAATTCGCGGAAGGACAGGAATTGCCGGTTTGCAAGAATCTGTGCGGGCGCGGGAATTGGGAGTTTGTGCAGGCAACAACGAAGTAGCGAGTTGTGAGTAAAGGGTAGCGAGTCGGGACGCAGATGCGTCCCGTTTCTGTTTGTGCGAAATTCGATTTAGGCGGGAGCTATTTCAGCATGGCCAGGATGCGGACGGGGGCGGCGGAACCGCCTTCGAGTTTTAATGGCGTGACGGCGGCGATGGCTCCGGCGGGTGGAACGCGTCCGAGGTTGGCCACGTTTTCGAGGTGATAGACGCCACGGGCGGCACAGAATCTGTGGACTGAATACTCGGGGGCGTTGCCGGGATCGACGCTGAGGGTGTCTATGCCGAGGCCGACGACGGCGCGGGCTTCGACGAGGAAGCGCGCGGCTTCGAGGGAGAATCCGGGGAAGTGCAGCGTTCCGTTGGCGTCGGCGTTGCGGTATTGGTCCGAGGAATTCCAGCGGAGATCCCATGCGGTGTGCGCCATGACGACGGAGCCGAGCGGAATCTCGCCATGCAGTTTTTCGTAGCTGGCGATGTCTTCGACGGAAAGCTGGTAGTCGGAATTGTTGCGGGCGGCGTCGGCGATGTCGATGACGACGAGCGGACGGACGAGGCGCTCGGCAGGAATCTGATCGACGGTCCAGGTGCCGCGCATCATGTGGGCGGGTGCGTCCAAGTGAGTGGACGCGTGTTCGTCAAAAGTGACCTGGCGATTGAAGTATCCGTCGCGATCGTGGGTGGCCGTGACGCGTGAGTGGAGCGTGGGCGAGGTGCCGGCCCAATTGGGCGCATCTGCGCTGACGGAATGGGTGAGGTCGAGAATAGTGGAAAACACGGTGGGCTCCGGGTTGGCGGGCCTATGCTTTGCGACGAGGAGCAACGATAAAGCCAGCCCCCAACCAACGATGAAAGTCTTCCACTTCATAGCCAGTTTTACAAACCCTTTCTAATGCGAGTTGTTGTCTTTCGTGAATCCGGACGCAGCTTGGGAATTGGATGCAGGGAGGGGGAGATTGTATGCAAGGGCAATCCACCACGGAGACACGGAGGCACGGAGAAAGTCAAAAACTTTAGGCGGGATGGAATTCGTGGCGCTCGAAGGGAGGGAGCGGAGTTTTGGGGCGAACGAACGGCGCGATTGCTCGCGCCGTAAGGTTCATCGCAGACGGTGCCTCCCCCGGCACCTGTTCTAAGGAAGAACGTAATTAGAGTAGCCGGAAGGTGGCGAGCAAGCGAAAGTGTTTTCTTTCTGTTCCGGAATCGGAACAAGAATCTGGAGTTGCGGGAAGGGGATTCCTTGGAATCATGTTTCGGAGGTTTGGAGGGACAAGGTTTCGGAGGTTTCGAAAAGGTTTCAAACAGGTTTCGAAAATCAAGGTCAAAGGCGAGGATCAAGGTCAAGGAGCGCGAGCGAGGGCGCTCACGCCATATCAGGCAACAGCAACGGCAAGAGCAGGGGCAAGGGCAACAGCAACACAAAGGCGAGCGTTGCTCGCCCGCCACGGACGAGGGCGTCCGGGCCCACGTCAGGCAAGGGCAGGGCAAGGGCAAGGGCAAGGGCAAGAGCAAGGGCAAGGGCAAGAGCAAGGGCAAGGGCAAGAGCAAGGGCAGGGCAAGGGCAAGAGCAAGGGCAGGGCAAGAGCAAGAGCAAGG
>JBBRZF010000024.1:0-29559 GCA_038236965.1 Terriglobales bacterium
ACTGCTGCGACAAGATGGAAAATCATCTGTCCACGGTTTCCATGAACATCGCGGGATTGGAAGCGGGAGACGTCGGCACCATGCTCGACGTGGACCACAATGTGGCGACGCGAACAGGACTGCACTGCGCGCCGCTGGTTCACCAGCAACTCGGCACGATCGACATCCACGGTGCGGTGCGCTTCTCCATCGGAGCGTTCAATACCGAGACGGATATCGATGCGGCCATCGCGGGTGTGCAACAGATCGCGCGCTGGAGCGCGGAACGCCAGGCAAAAAAGAAATCCGGCCTCGTACTGGTGCACGCGTAGACACAGATGACCTTACTGCTGTTTCTCGCCATTTACGCCAGCGCGGCCTGCTTCCTCAGTGGATGCATCCTGCGCGTTCGCCAATACGCGACGCTGCCCGCGCATCTTCGGTGGGAGTTGTATCCGGTTCCGCATGAAGCACGGGAGCGCGTCGCGCACGGAGGTTCTTACTTCGAGGAAAGCGAGTGGTGGACCAAGCCTCGTCGCTTCCACCTGGCGGGCGAGCTGCGCGTGATGGCCGAAGAGATTTTCTTGTTCAAAAGTCTCTGGCAAAACAACCGCAATCTTTGGTGGCGATCGTTCTCTTTTCATTTCGGAATGTATTCCGTGTTGGCTGCGCTGGCGCTCTCGTTCACAGGGCTCCTGCCAATGGTTGCGCGCGGTGTTGGTCTCTGCGGATTAACGATGATTGCGTTTGGCGGGTTGGCACTTTTACTGCGCCGAGCCACGAGTAGCGAATCGCACGACTACACGCATATTGCGGACTATATCCATCTCGCGGCAATCGCCGCAATCAGCGCGACGGTATTCATGGGCTGCCATGCAGCAAACGCGCCGAGTGTTCGCACCTTCGCGCACGCGCTGTTCACGGGAAACACAAAGCTGGTTGTTCCACGGACGCTTTCTGCCGGAGTTCTGATGGCGGCTGCGCTACTTGCCTATGTGCCGTATTCGCACATGGCGCACTTCATCGCGAAATACTTCACCTTCCACGAGGTTCGCTGGGATGACGCGCGCATGGAACCGGGTTCGTCGCTGGAGGCCAAGATGCGCACGAACCTCGCGCGGAAGCCGACCTGGTATGCGCTTCACCTCGGAGCCGATGGCAAGAAGTCATGGGCAGAGATCGCCTCGACGAATCCGACAAGTCCCGAGGTGCGCTCGTGAAGTCGCCGCAAGACGTTCGTCTACGTGATCTCTCGCAAAGAGAATCCGAACCGCTCTTCGATATTACGCGGGCGCAACTCAGGCCGCTGCCGGATGCATTCACGGCTGCCTCGGCGGGGCGTGAGTGGAAGCCGCTGTCCGAGAGCACGGCGTGTGAATGCGGGCTCGACAATACCTGCGCGTTGAATCTTCCGAAACCCAGTACATGGCAAGAAGAAGATGAACTCGTTCAACGCTTTATCCAAGGCGTGGAGAAGCTATTCACCAGTGAAAATAATTGGGGTTTTCTGCAACCGCTCGTGCTCACGATGGAGCACTGCACGGGATGCCAGACTTGCTCTGATTCCTGCCACATCTTCGAAGCCAGCGGACGAGCAGAGCCTTACCGTCCCACGTTTCGCAGCGAGATACTGCGGCGCGTCTACTTCAAGCATGTGAAGAAAGGCGGCCTTGTAAGCAGGCTGCAGCACGGCGATATCGAACTGAACTGGCCGATGATCGCGCGTCTCGCGGAGCTTGCCTACCGATGCAATCTCTGCCGGCGCTGCGCGCAGAGTTGTCCCATCGGCGCGGATAATGCGCTGGTTGCGCACGAACTGCGCAAGGTCTTCAGCCAGGAGATGGGCATCGCACCCAAGGAACTACACGAACGCGGGTCCATGTTGCAACTCAAGGTGGGCTCGTCAACCGGGATGTCTCCGCGCGTGGTCCGCGAGAATATCGAGTTCATCGACGAGGACATCAGCGAGAAGACCGGAGTAGAAGTGCACACGCCGTGGGATGTGGAAGGCGCCGACGTATTGCTGGTTCATAACGCGGGCGAGATCCTGGCATGGCCGGAAAATCCCGGAGCCTTTGCGCTGATTCTCAATGCGGCGGGCATCAAGTGGACGATGTCGTCAGAGCTTCTTGGTTACGATTCCATCAATTACGGACTCTGGTACGACGATGCACAGTTTGCGCGGGTAGCGCTGCGACATGCTGAGGTTGCGCGCAAGCTCGGAGTGAAGAGGATCGTCATCGGCGAATGCGGGCATGCGCATAAAGCGCTGGGCGTTATCGCCGACCGCCTGCTGATGGGCGACCTGAACATTCCGCGCGAGAGCTCGCTTACCTTGTTGCGCGACATCGTTCTCAGCGGGTGCCTGAAGCTTGATCCGTCGCGCAACGATTTTCCTGTCACGCTTCACGACCCTTGCAACCTGGTGCGGTTGATGGGAATCGTGCAACCGCAGCGCGACATACTGAACCGCATCGCACCGGGATTCCGCGAGATGACGCCGCACGGCGTGAACAACTATTGCTGCGGAGGCGGAAGCGGCTTCGCCATCATGACGCCCAACAATTTCGAAGATTGGCGTGCGCAAGTCAGCGGACGCAAAAAGCTGGAACAGATCGTCAACGCTTTCTCTGATTGCCTTGACGACGGAAATCCGAAATTCGTTTGCGCACCGTGCAGCAACTGCAAGGGTCAGATACGCGACCTGTTCGTTTACCACGATGTATGGAAGAAGAACCGCATCTTCTACGGCGGCATCGCCGAACTCATCGGCAATGCAATGACCGACGTAAAGCCCGGCTTCATTGATTGGGAATGGCACTAGAAATCTACTGCTGGAGTGAGACGTGTCTGTATTCGAGATTCAGGACCGCAAGTACGAAGTGGATGAAGACGGATTTCTGCAGAGTCCCGAGATATGGGACCGGCATGTCGCCTGCGATTTCGCCACCACGGAGGGCATCACGGAAGTGAGCGAGAGCCATTGGAAGATCGTTCAATACATACGCGACTACTGGCTGCAGAACGACATTGCGCCCATGGTCCGCAAGATGTGTAAAGAGACTGGATTCAAGCTGAGCGAGATTTACGAGCTGTTTCCTTCGGGCCCTGCCAAGGGCGCCTGCAAAGTTGCGGGCCTGCCCAAACCCACTGGCTGCGTTTAGTTTTTCGTCCGGCGAGGATTCGCAACTCGCCGGATGAACTTCCGTTCAGAAGCTAATTCCGAATCCCAGAAGGGTTAAGTTTTTCAGGATTGTCGCGGGGTCGCTAGATACCGTTAGCCTACTTCTGAGGCAAGAGGAATGCGTAACTCGATGGCTAGGCCGCCGCCTTCGGCATTGAAAGCGCGCACGGAACCTCCGTGCAATCGCAACGCACGGTCGGTAATGGCCAGCCCGAGCCCGATTCCGCCGGCCTTGCGGTCGCGGGCGTCGGCAATGGTATAGAAGGGCAGAAATATTTTGCGAACTTCGTTTTCGGCAACGCCCGTTCCATGGTCGCGGACCGTAAGTTTGACCACTTCCTGTCGAAACTCCAAGAGCTTTTCCATCCCTACATCGACCGAAGTACCCGGCTTGGTGTAGCGGATGGCGTTGCGGACAACATTCTCGACGGCCCGGCGCAGCAGTTCTACGTCGCCCTCTACAAAGGTGGGCGAGAGGCCTTGCACCACGATGCTGCTGTCTCGTTCCGTGGCCTCGAGTTGGGCGTCATCGATGACTTCGCGCACGAGGCTGTCGAACTCCACTACGGCGAATTCCAAGGGGGTGGTTTTGCTCTCCAGGGTTGAGAGCGTGAGCAATTGCCCAATCAAGGCGTTCAATCGTTCGGTTTCGCGTTCCACGCGGTCGATCATTCCGGCGGCTTCGGGACTGGTCTTCTGGCGCAGGATTCCGGCGGCGATGCTCAATCTTGCCAAGGGCGTGCGCAACTCGTGCGAGATGTCAGCAATGAGGCGGTGCTGCGCCGCGACCAGCGACTGTATGCGTTCGGCCATCCGGTTGAAGTCGAAGACAAGCTCGGCAATCTCGTCCCGACGCTTGGTGGCCGTTTCCACACGGGCCTGCAACTCGCCCCGGGCCAAGCGATGGACGGCAGAGCGCAACTCGACGATAGGCGCGGTCAGATATCGGGCCAGGAAGAAACACACGATGCCCGAAGTGATGATGAGGATGACGACATGGCTAAGGAGAGACTCGAAGGCTGGTCGCGGAGGCTCTCCCCCTTCCAGAAACAGACCTACCGCCTGCAGAGGAGCGGGAACATAGGAGAGCGCCGTCGTCACCAAGATCAGGCGTTGTTGTGGGTCGTAGCGCGAAGCAACTCGCGCCTTCAGAAACTCGCGCACGAGCGCCGGCACTTCGCGGCCGCCAATGTCATTCCCGCTGCGGTCGATGAGATAGAGCTGGACACCTGCGCTGGACGCCAGCTCCTGCGCGTAGGCCTTCACGCCCGGCGTTCCCTTGGTGTCGAACTCGTGGATGGCAAGTTCGCCATAGGTGCGCAGTGCGGTAAGGGTGGCGTTGGTCACCATGGGCGACGGCGTGGTTTTTGCAGGGGGATAGAAGATGACGGAGATAATGATTTCGAGGACGAGCGCCGCCCAGAACGACAGGAAAATCTTTTTGAAGACGTTCATGCCGCCTCAGTCGATCTCGGAATAGATGTAGCCAACGCCTCGTATCGTTTTGATCGGGTCCACGGAACCGCGCGGCTCGCAAAGCTTTTTGCGGATCTTGCTTACATGCACATCAATGGTGCGATCCAGCAATCCTATCTCGCGCCCGAAAACCGTTCTCGCCAGTTGCTCGCGGGTGACGACGGTTCCGCTCGAACGCAGGAGCAATTCCAGGAGGTTGAATTCCATCGCGGTGAGGATGATGTTTTCGCCCGAACGCGTGACCGTCCGGCGCGCCGGATCCATTTCGACGTCGCCGACGTGAAGCCTGGCAGCGCGTCGCGGCTCGGTGTGAGAGCGGCGCAGGATGGCCCGAATACGTGCCAGTAATTCGCGCGGATTGCAAGGCTTTGGCAGGTAATCATCCGACCCGAGTTCCAGTCCGATGATGCGATCGATCTCCGCACCGCGTGCGGTCAGCAGCAACACCGGTACCTGGCTCGATGTACGCAGGTTGCGAAGCACGTCGAGTCCGTTCATTCCCGGAAGCATGATGTCGAGCACGACGAGGTCATAATTGCCGGCGGCGGCCTTCTGCAAGCCGGCGTTACCTTCATGCACCGCGTCCACGGAATAGCCCTCCGTGGAGAGGAACTCGCACGTAAGTTCACAGAGTTCCATGTCGTCATCGATGATGAGCACGCGTTCCATACTTATTTTGTACATCAATCCAGCACAGATGGCGGTAAAGAAGTGTTAAAGCGCGGTTATAGGCGCCCCTAGTGGCGACTGACGTGCCTTCCGGCGATCACAAAACTTCAGATTCCTTTTCCATCACTTTACGGCCAACGCTGGTTGGGCGGTGTTTCCTCTTTATCGGGCAAACAACCAAGGAGTGGGAGCAGCAACTCGACCGGATGTTCCCGCCCTCGCGTTAACGGCCATTCCAGATAGGGGCGGATGCCTGAATATCGGCTGGGCCTGAATCCATCGAGTGATTGTGCCGATAGGGAAGTTGAAGGCAAAGCGCGCGCTGATAGGTCGGGTGCGCAGTGGCGTTCGGCGGCTTGCGTGGTGTGCGGGCGTGCCGGAGGTGAGTGCGTGAGTTGGCACAAATATTTACACCAGTACACAAGTCTTTACCGGGCTTGACGAGCGCGCGGGTTCAGATGTGCGAGGAGTTTTGATGCAGAACCTGGTTTCGTGCCTTACGCCTCGAGTGCAGCGCGGGGAAGGTGATTTCCCATTTTTCGACGATGCAATCCGTATCGTTGTCGCCGATGCTGCTATTGAATTTCGCGAGGCTACTTGCGACCTGCTGAAAGCGTTCTTCGATGTGGAGATTTCCGGTTGCGCCAAAGATGGATTCGAAGCGCTACAACTGGCAATCGCTTTCGAGCCAGACCTGCTCATCATGGACGCCGGACTACCCGGGCTCAGCGGTTTCGCTACGGCATCGCTGGTAGCGGATGCTTGTCCCACGACCCAGATATTGATGATCTCCAGCGACAGCTCTCCGCGACTGCGCGAATCGAGCATCGCCGCAGGCGCACACGGCTTCAGTTCAAAAGCTGATCTCGCCATCCTCTTCGCTGAACTATGTGGTCCCGCGTCCTGACGCGCTCAGAGTCGTCCGTCTCGGCCCACGAATCGCGTTTCGCACTGTCTACTTCCTCTGAGGTATTTACGTTTCAGTTTGGCAAAAAACCTGCGGATTCAGTAAAGTTCCCTCTCAATTCACTTGAATTCATTCCAGAGTAGTGTCAGGATGTCGTCGCTCCGCTCCGTTATGAAAAAGAAGCTTTTAAATGGGTCATAAGCAGCCCCCTATCTGCTTTCGGCTCTTCTCGGCCCGATTTTCCATCGGTTTCGGAAAGACTCCTGTTCATGACAGACAGCGCATATGGCCTCGCGCCATACAAAAACGTTACTCGGAAAATTTGAACAGGAGGGTCCTCCATGGGCCGTCGCTCCGAATCATCTTGGCGGGTGTTGTTCATCCTGTCATTAGTCCTTGCGGTTCTGTTTGCAGCACCGCTCACCAGCTTCGGTCAAGCGAAGCAGACAGACGGGGTCGATAAGGATAATCCGTTCGACCGCCTTCAGTCGCAGCAGCGCCAAAACGGTACTGTCACTCCGGCTTACCGGGACAGGATCCTGCACGAAGCGCAGAAGCATAATCAGAGGATGGGACTTGACTCCGGTGGCGCCGTTCTAGGCACGCCTGGACAGGGCACATCCGGCCCAGCTTGGATCAACATCGGACCGTTCGGTCAGCAGTTCGATCAAAACGGCGGCTTTACAGGTGAATACGTCGATAGCGGCCGTCTCCGCACTATCCTGACTCACCCGACCGATCCCAACATCGTTTACATCCTGTCTTCTGCCGGCGGTTTGTGGAAGACCGCTAACTTTGAAGCAACGACTCCGAACTGGACGCCGCTCACCGACTTCCTGCCAACGACGGCAGGCGGCGCCGTGGCGTTTGGACGCACTCCTAGCGTTCTTTATCTTGGCCTTGGTGATCCTTACGATCAGATCACGGTCGGCGGTTCCATCGTGAAGTCCACCGATGGTGGGGCCACGTGGTCTCCGATGATCACGCTGGGAAACACGATTTCCGTGCGCGACGTGAAAGTTGACACCACGGGCACAACCGACGTCGTACTGGTTGCTACCGATGGCGGTCTCTGGCGCTCGACAGACGCAGGCGTTACTTACGCTCAGGTGACCGGAGTCCAGTTCCAGAATCAGTACATCTGGAGTTTGACGAGAACGAGCGCTGGCTGGGTGATGGCCACGCAGGAAACGCAGCCGATCACGAACGGTAACTGCATTCCCGCAACGCGCTGGTGCACCGGCGGCGGACACATCTATGTGTCCACCGACAAGGGCTTGCATTGGACCGAGAAGTTCAACGGCAACCTCAACACGTTTGGTCGCGTGACCCTTGCTTCCATCGATGGCGGCGACGTTGTGTACGCGTTGGCAGGTCTGCCAGCTAGCGGCACCTTGGCGGCTCAAGGTACCTCGGCTGCCACCAACCAGCGTGATGTGTTCCGTTCTGCTGACGGTGGTTTGACCTGGGTAGCTCTTGGCGTTGATTCCACCAAGGCTCCCCTCAACCCATTGCCATACCAGACCAACATGAACATCCTGAACGGCCAGGCTTGGTACAACCAGACAATCGGGGTTGACCCGAACGATGCGACCGGTAACACGCTTTATATCGGCGGCACGTATAGTCTCGCCAAGTCCACAGATGGCGGCGCTTCCTGGACGGTACTCTCGCAGTGGCTGTACCACTACACTCCGGGCGTACCTTACATTCACGCTGACATGCACGCCATGGCCTTTAAGACGGCCGGAACCAAGATGTCCTTGGTCGGCACGGACGGCGGTATCTTCGCCAGCAGTGATAACGGCACTACGTGGGATAGCACCAAGAACGTCAATCTTGCGACGCACATGTTCTACTCCATCACTGGCAACCCATTCTTTCCGAACTTTGCCATGGGTGGATTGCAGGACAACGGTACCCGCGTTCGCGTAGACGACACTGGCATCTTCAACCAGTCACTCGGTGGCGACGGATTCGGCGTGGCGATGAGCCAAGCGAACACCGAAGTTAGCTTGCAGAGCGTCTACTACAACAAGATTCAGCGTTGGCGCACGGGTGTTCCTCCGCAGAACTACACGCAATCAGACCTGTCGTTGGGGGGCCAGTCCTCTAGCAGCAGCCCCTTTAACACGCCAGTGATTGCTCCCGGACCTCTGGCTGATCCTTCTGGACTTATCTTCTTCTCGCAAGGGCTTACCCGCCTTTACAAGACGACGAACGGTCTCACTTGGGTGGCCTTCAGCACGATCGGAGCAACCCCGGGACTAAGCGGTGTGAGCTTCCGTGATTCACCATTCGGCCTAGGCATCAGCCCGACGAAAATCAACCACCTGGCCGTTGGAACCAATGGCGGTCGCGTATACGTCAGCCTCGATGATGGCGCTAACTGGAGCTACACACTGGCTAGTGACGGTGTCCAAGGCTGGCCTGGTTTCGTGAGCAGCGTCACCTGGGGCGATGACAACACGATCTGGGCGACTTCGACCGCGCAATCGGAAGGACTCTATACCGGAGTCACGACCGTTCGCGTAGTAAAGAGCACGGATCAAGGCGCGACCTGGACCGCGGCTGGCTCTGGCCTGCCTGACGTTCCGGTCACGAGAGTACAAGTCGATCCACGCAACACGGATACCGTTTACGCGGCAACTCACGTCGGCGTATATCGCACGACCGATGGTGGAGCAACCTGGACGCCTTACGGCTCTGGTCTGCCCAACGTTCGCGTAAACGATCTTTACATGCCACCGGACGGCGGCTATCTGCGTATCGCGACTTACGGTCGCGGTATCTGGCAGTTGTCAAATGTGGATTACGTCGGTGCTGCATTGGTGAACGACGGCGCTGCGTGCGACACTCACACTGGAAACATCGGCAACAATGAAACCGGTCACCTCAACCTTACCTTCCGGAACGCCAGGGCAGCGGCGGTCGCGGGCGGCACGGTTTCGGTCACTTCCGATAATCCTCTTCTCATCTTTACGGCAGGCCACGATGCAGCTCTCGGTACCGTTGCGGCTAACGGAACTGCGACGGCATCCTACGCAGTCAAAGTAGTGGGCGCTACCGGAATTCAAACCGCAAACCTGACGATTACTTATGGCGATTCCGCCCCGGTAACCATCAAGCGCGCGATCCAATTCAACTACGACGATAAAGCGAATCGTTCCGGCGACACGGTCAACTGGGAAAGCCAGTTCTCCGGATGGACTGTAACCACCGGCGCGCTGAAGCTTGGTGACATCACGGCTTGGGAACGTCGCGAACTCACGCCTGTCCTTCACCACATGGCTGTTACTGACGCCAATGGCAACCAGGACACCTCGTTGGTTTCGCCGGTTCTGCACGTCGGAGCCGCCGCATCCCGCTTCTCCTTCAATCACCGCTTCAACTTTGAAAATGGTTGGGATGGTGGCATTGTTGAAATCAGCACCGATAATGGGACGTCTTGGACCACGCTCTCGACCTTCACGGCGGGCGGGTACACGGCAACGCTACTTCCCAATATCTCTCCTTATTTCAACGACAACGTGCTTGCAAACCTGCCTGCATGGACTGGCTTAAGCGCCGGTTGGCCAGCCTATATGAACACCGCGGTTGACCTCGGAACAACGTACGCCAACCAGGATGTCCGTATTCGCCTACGCGCGACTGCTGACGGCGGTGGCGGACGTCAAGGTTGGGAAGTTTCCGACATGTCCTTCGTCGGGTTGACCAACACTCCATTCGGCACCGTCACTACACACAACGAAGCTTGCTCATCCGCTGTTAGCCTGAGCTCGACTCCGAACCCGTCCATGTACCCTGACGTAGCAACCTTTGCGGCTGTCGTTTCCGGCGGAGTCACGCCGGTAACCGGCGATGTTGTATTCAAGGAAGGTGCTACCACTCTTGGGACGGTTACCACGGCAAGCGGCACTGCGACTCTGCCGTTGTCCACCCTTGCTACGGGAACGCACAACATCGTAGCTTCTTATCTGGGTGATGCAGGTCACGCACCGGCTAGCTCGGCAATCTACAAGCACACCGTTCTTGCAGTTCCGCGAACGACGTTCACGCCTAACACCCTGGACTTCGGTGATGTCCACCTCGGGTTTACCAGCGCGATCATGACGTCGGTTCTGAAGAACGTTGGCACGGCTCAGCTAACCATCGGCGGAATCGTTGCCAGCGGCAACTACAAACAAACCAACAATTGCCCGACGTTGCTTGCTCCTAATGCATCGTGCACCGTTTCGATCACGTTGAAGCCAGTTGGCGTCCCGGGAGTTCGTACGGGAACCGTCAGCTTGACTTCGGACAAGATCTCCGGCGATGCCACGATCGCTCTTACAGGTAGAGGTGTTAGCTCGGGAGTGGCGTTCAACCGCACTTCCGTTCCATTCGCCAATACGCTGGTAGGCTTCACTGCGCCGGTACAGACGATGACCGTAACGAACAACGGCAACCTGCCGTTGACTATCGCGACGATCGCTATCACTGGCGAGTACACACAAACCAACACCTGTCCTGATCCGGCCACTCCGCTTGCGGTTGACGCCTCCTGCACGGTCACTGCCACCTTCATTCCGACTGCCGTTGGCAACCGGGCTGGAACTCTGACGCTGACCACCGACGCAGTTGACTCGCCGCACGCGTTAGCAATTTCGGGTAAGGGCGAACATATTCAGGTTTCCGGTACGATCAGCCAAACCGTCGCCAAGACGGCTGCCGCTACGTTCCCGTTGACTCTGAAGTCCAGCACCGGATTCGCTGGTGTTATTAACCTTACCTGCACGGGCGCGCCTGCACTTACTACGTGCGCGTTCAATCCTGCATCGCCAACGATGGTTGTCAGCGGTACGACAGCCGTCGCGGTGACAGTCACTCCGGCCCCGACTACGACCACCACTACAGCCTCCGCGCGCACCGGCCAGATCTTCTTCGCCGCGTTCGGACTGTTTGGCTTGTTGTTGATGCCGCTTGCCCGCAAAGCCTCTGGCTTTAAGGTGCTGTCCACCATCCTGCTCGTGATGGTTATCACGATCTCGGTAGGCGGAATGGTAGCTTGTGGCGGCAGTTCGACGCCGGCTCCGGCCCCGGTCACGCATACAGTCACGAACTATGCGGCCCCGGGCACGTACCCAGTAACCGTCACCGCCAAGGATGCAGCAGGCACCACGCTGCAGACACAAACGTTGACCCTTACACTGCAGTAGTCAGCAGCGCTAAACACGACAGGCGGCCGGAGACGGCCGCCTGTTTTTTTCTTATCCGTGCATTGACTTCATCTGCCAGGTGCTGAATGCCGAATCTCCGCGAAAAGTATCCAAGCGCGTGAAGGCGAGAACAAATGTTTTCTGAGCGAGGCCCTCGGCAAGTCTCGTAGCTGTGTACCATCCTCAAACACAGGCTGAAAACTCTCCGCCGATTGGCCTCGTAAAGCACGGTGAAGGCTTCCAGTCGCGCCCGCGTGTCACGACAGACACACTGTGTCCCTGTGACACGTTGGAATTCGCCGTAATCCTTGTTAACCATCTGATTCTAAAAGGCATGTTCTCTGGCCAACTCCTTGCAATGTACCCAGGCGTAAGCAATGCAAAGAGAAAAGAGGACACGACAATGTGGCGGCAGAAATCGTGGACCAGAAGCGAAATCGGCAAACAGAAATTGATGACCGTGGTGTTCGTTCTGCTCAGCGCCATTGCGGCGGCTGCGGCAGATGAAACCACTCGCAGCAGATCAACGCGTCCGTTTGAGCAGGAAGTAACTCGCCTGATCGTCGTCAGCATCCCAGACCGCAAACTGGCCCTTTTGGAAAACGGCAAGGTTGTGAAGACCTACGATATCGCTGTCGGCGCCGAAGTCAGCCCCAGCCCGGAAGGCAGCTTCCATATCGTCACGCGCCTCACCGACCCCACCTACTACCACAGCGGCAAAGTCATCCCTGCAGGGAAGAACAATCCGTTGGGAAGTCGCTGGATGGGTCTGAGCGAAAAAGGCTTTGGCATACACGGAACCAATCAGCCGAAGTCGATCGGACACGCTGCCTCGCATGGTTGCATTCGCATGGCACACAAAGATCTAGAAGAAATTTTCCAGCTCGTACGTATCGGCGATGCAGTCGAAATAAGGGGCCAGCGCGACGAACTCATCGCTTCGATCTTTGGTGCAGCACTGGCCGCTACAGAGGTCGCGCAGCAGCGCCACTCCGCCGATAAGCGAGACGGTCACGGTGGCCAGTAAGGATTTTTCAATCAGGCGAGTGAATCAGTCACGCTCTGCGATACACAGGAGTTGAGGTCATGAAAGAGCTCATGGATTTCGTAACGGTCTCGGCAGTCGTCATCGCCAGCATCTTCTTCGCGCTGCTCCTCGAGCCGTTGTTGCTGGAAGCAGTACTCGTGCTGGTCGACCGCGGCATCCGATGCCAGCGCGACGGCGAGTACCAGCAAGGTCACTTCACGGAACTGCGTCTCAGCGCGATTCCCGTAGTCTCGTCCGGTCCTCAGGGTCGGCGCTGAAAGAGGGAGGAACAATATGTTGTTCTTCAAATATGTGCTTCTATTCTCGGCGATCGTCATGCTGCTGAGCGCCGCGTTCACCGTAGGCTACGACCTTTACCTGCTTGCCATCTATCGCAAGCGTCTTGCGGTCGCGCCCGACCAGCCGCTGCCTGTTCCGCGCCCTGTGCGTTGGCCGCAAGCCATCCGCATCGTCGCCCTATCGATGGCGCCTCTGCTTGTCGCGCTCAGTATTGCCGTGGTTCCCAGCGGCAGTGCCGCAGTCCGCATCAGCCAGCTTTCGGGGACACGCCCTGGCACGCTGTATCCCGGACTCTACTTCGTTTTCCCCATGGTCGACTCGTTAGCTACATACGACGTTCGCGAGCGCACGTACGCCACCGGAACCGAGCTTGGGCGCAAAGGCAAGACCAGCGAAGGCAAACTTAAGGATGAGCGCCAGGAAGCACTCGTCGTACAGACGCGCGAAGGACTTCCGCTCGGGCTGGCGATCACGGTGCGTTATCGTCTTGATGCTCGTCGCCTTGATCACATACATGAAACGCTGCCGGAAGAGATCGATACCGAGATCGTCCGTCCCACGGTGGCTAACGCTTTCCGCGAGCTGGCGCCCAACTTTACCGTGCGGGAAGTCTTCGCCGCCAAGCGCGAGGAGATCCGTCAGCGAGCTGCCGACCAGATCACTGCGAAACTTGCCGGCGACGGAATCGATATCAAGGAAGTGATGTTGCGCGATATACAGCTTCCGCCCGAATACGCCAAGGGTCTCGAAGGGCTTTTGCTGAAGGAGCAGGAAAACGATCAGCTCGTGGTGCAAACGGAGATTCAGGCCAAACAGGTTCGCATCTCCGAACTTGAGGCCGAAGCACAGCGGGTTCAATCGGTGCGCCAGGCGGAAGGCGCCGCACAGGTAAAGGTGATTGAGGCCAAGAGCGAGTCCGACGCGATGCAGTACACGCTGCCCTTGAAGGAAAAGCAGATAGAGCAGACCCGGCTTGAAGCGGAAGCGCGCAAACAATCCACCATCAAGAACGCCGAAGCCGCCGGCGAAGCCAAGATCATCGACAGCCGCGCCGAACTTCAACGCCGTAATTTGCTGGCCGATGCCGAAGCCAATCGCATACGTGTTACCGCCGTAGCCGATGCCGAACGCATGCGGAGTGAAGCCGCCGTGCTGAAGATGACTCCACTGCTCATCAACAAGATCATCGCCGAGCGCCTCTCCGACAAGATACAGGTCATGATGGTTCCCGCCGACGGCAAGTTCTTCTTCGCCAACGACGTGCTGAAAGGCACGAGCCAAACGCCAATGAACATGACAACGCAATCTGAGGATGCCGAAGATGCGCTGGCGCAGACTGGAGGGCAACGTCGCTAGCTGCTGTCGATTAGAGTTTGCGGGGCACGGCAACTCCGCAATAATCCGGATGGACGTGCGCCACCGCCACGGCGAGCGTTCATCCGGCATTTACAGTTCTGAGTCCATAAAGGAATTGATCCTCGACGTCACCGAAACCCTTATGGCAGCGTGCTATACTCCGCTTCTCTCGAACAAAACGATGTGCCTTCGTCGCTCCATCCAAGCCGCATTACTCCTCTGCGTCATGCTGATCGCAGTACACGCCCCCGCGCAAAGTGGATCTCCCTTGCGCGAACTCGCGCAGAAGATCCTGCAACACGCGCAGACCCGTTCGGCTATCACGCTGTCGGCGAAGAACCTCGCCAATGTCTCCGCTGCCGACTTCAGCAGCGCGCAGCGTGAACTGGAAACACAACTCCGCTCGCTTGGCGTGCGTTTCGTCAAACCTGATCAAGCCGTCGAAACTGTCCGCGTCACCTTGAGCGATACGCCGCACGGCCTTCTGTGGATAGCAGAGATCGAACACGCCGGTTCGCGAGAAGTCGCCATCGTTTCCGGCGGACAAATCGAGACCCCTACGCGCCGTCCCGCACCCAGCGGAGTCGCCGTTCGCCGAATATTATTGTTCAAGCAGGCAGCGCGCATGCTCGACGTTGCTCCTGTACAAATAGGAAACAATCGCGGCCTGCTTATCCTTGAGGCTGAGCGCATTGTTCTGCGCAGCACGCCCGAGAGCGCGATCCAGGAAGTCGCCATTCCTCACTCTCGGCCGTGGCCGCGCGACCTTCGCGGACGTCTTCAGGTAACAGCAAACGGAAGCTTCGAAGCGCAGCTTCCCGGCGTTAAGTGTGGGGGTACGACGCAATCGCTGGCGACGAGCGTCTGCCAGGAGACAGATGATCCCTGGGCGCTCGGTTCCTTGCGCGCGTTCTATAACGCTTCGCGAAACTATTTCACTGGAATGCTGGCGCCGTCACTCGGTAGTGAGAAATTGTCCCCATTCTTCACCGTCGCCGAACTGTCGCAACCCAGCTCGAAGTTCTCCGCCTTTAACGGAATTGATGGGCGCACTCGCATCTTCTCCGCAGCGGGAGACAATGTTGCCACCGTGGCCGGGTGGGGAAGCGATATCACCGGAATCGCCGCTGAATGCGGCAGCGGGGGCTATATCCTTGCGACACGCGTCGGCGAATCTGATCATCCGGACAGCATCCAGGCATTCGAACTTGTGAATCGTGAACCCGTGGAAGCTAGCGCGCCCATCGAAGTTCCCGGCCCAGTGATTGCTCTTTGGGCTACTAGTGAAAATGCATCTGCAATCGCGGTAGTACAAAACACAAAGACGTTGGATTATGAAGCATACATTCTTAGCGTTACTTGCGGCCGTTAGCCTGTTGCTGGTCGCAGCGGCTGCGGCCGTCACGCGCCCACACTATGGCGGAACCCTGCGCGTAGAATCGCGTTCCACGCTCTGGGCGATCGATCCTGTCGACATGCAACTTCTGTTCGGAGACGCAGCGCTTCGTGACCACGTCGCACGGCTTCTTTTCAACCGTTTGGTGCATCTCGACAATGCGAATCACGCACAACCGGAGCTCGCAAAATCCTGGCAAGCCGACTCGGATTTCCGGCGCTGGCAATTCGAACTTCGAAGCAATGTCCGACTATCGGACGGCTCAGAACTTGTCCCGAAGCAGGTGGTGGCATCGCTCGCGAGTGCGAATCCGGCGTGGCGCGTACGTTTACTCGGCAGTGCGCTGATCATCGAATCCGATGCTCCCATGCGTAGCCTGCTTGCCGAACTTGCGCTTGCACGTAACTCCATCGTCGTGCGCAGTGCGAATAATGCGCTTCTCGGCACGGGGCCCTTTCACGTGCGCGAATTCCAACCGGGACGCAAGCTCACACTTGAGGCGAGCGACGATTGTTTCGAGGGGCGCTCATTCATCAACAGCATCGAACTGACTTTGAATCGCACGCTGCGCGATCAAGCCATCGACCTGCAATCCGGCAATACCGATGTCATTGAAATTGCGCCGGAACAGATCCGCCGCGCCATGCAGGAAGGCCAGCGCGTGACAGCCTCTGCCAACGTCGAACTCGTGGCCCTGCAATTTCTGCCAACGGCTTCCGTGCGGGAACCTCGCATCCGTCAGAGCATCAGCCAATCCATCGACCGCGTAGCACTGCAGTCTGCGTTGTTGCAAAAACAAGGGGATGCTTCCGGCTCACTACTTCCACAATGGCTCTCCGGATATTCATTCCTCTTCGCGCCCTACAATCTCGCGCAGGCGCGAGACGCTGCGGGCGGTCCTGGATACACTCCGCAGATCACCATCGCCTACGACAATTCGGACGCACTGGCGCCACCATTGCCGAACGAATCGCCCTCAACGCTCGCGATACTGGGCTGCGGGTCCAAACGGTGGGCGAACCTCGCGCCTCCAATGCGACTGCCGATGCACGCATCGTTCATCTCACCATTCCTTCGCCGGATGCACACACCGCGCTGCTTTCCATCGCCATCGCCCTTCATTCGCCAGAGGTTGCGCGCCTGCTTACTGCCGATTCGGCCGATCGCGATGAAGACCTATTCGCCGCCGAACAGGCCATCGTGCAGGACTACCAATTTGTTCCGCTCCTTTACCTGCCTAAAGCTTACGGGCTGGCGCCTCGCGTGAAAAACTGGACGCAGCCGCGCCTCGGCGACTGGCCTTTCGAGAACGCCTGGCTGGAGGGAGAGCGCCCGTGAGCTTTCGGAATAAGTTGCTTGCCGTGTTCACCGTGACTATTGCGTTGGTCGTCGCGTTGGTCGCGGGCATCGTTTCCTATTCAGCGCGACGTTCGTTCGAACGAATCGATCAAGCGCGCACCGCAGCACTGGAAATGCAGTTCCGTCGCGACTTCCAGCGACGTCGCCGCGATGTTGCGGAGCAAGTGTCCGCCATCGCAACATCGGACCCCGTTCTTCGGACTGCCGCGAATCTGAGCTCCGGGGCTGACGCTTCGATTTACGTTAGCGATGCAGAAACTCTCGCTGCGTCCCGCCAACTCGATCTTCTGGAACTAGTAGCGGCTGACGGCAGCATCATCTCCTCTGCGCAATGGCCGGGCCACTTCGGATACAAAGACGCGTGGGTCGTGAAGCACGCACCGGACTCCAGCGAATCAGTACGCGGAGCGCTCCTGAAGAGGGAGGAGAACGGACAGGGGACCATGCTCGGGGTGGTTTCTGTTGCGCCCGTCACCGCAGGTGGCTACACGGTCTACATCGCCGGCGGACAACGCCTGGATCGCGAATTCCTCAATACGATCCTGCTTCCGGAAGGCATGCGTGCCATGCTCTACCAAAGCCTGCAGCCTGCGTTCACCCCGCAGGACCTGGTGGGGCCCGGAGGACTCGTCGAAAATTCCGAGCGTCTCCGTCCTCTGATCGAAGACGTTTCGCGAGAGAAGCGCGAAGTTTCGCGGAACATTTTTTGGCCCGACGGAAGCTCGGAATCTTTTCACGGCTTTCCGCTTCAAGGTCCCGACAACGATGTTTTGGGTGTGCTTTTGCTCGGCAGTTCCCGAGCAGAGATCGTGTCGCTCGAACAGCACATTCGCTCGGTGGGATTCTTTGTGGGAACGGGCGGAATACTGCTGGCTATGATCTTCAGTGCGCTGCTCGCGCACCGCGTCACGAGGCCGGTCGCGCAACTTGCGGAGGCGGCAGCGCGAGTCAGCGGAGGCGACTGGACCGCCCGCGCCGAAATCTATGGCGATGACGAACTCGCACAACTCGCGCACTCTTTCAACGATATGACCGAGCAGCTTGCCGATCAGCGCGAGAAACTCGTGCAGAGCGAGCGCGTGGCCGCCTGGCGCGAACTTGCACGAAGGCTCGCGCACGAACTGAAGAACCCTCTCTTTCCCATGCAGATCACGCTTGAAAATCTTATTCGTGCCCGTGAGCGCGGCGGGTCCCTCTTTGACGAGACCTTTGAAGAAAGTACGGGCACACTGTTTGCGGCGCTCGGAAATCTGAAATCCATCATCGCCCGCTTTAGTGATTTCTCAAAGATGCCTGCTCCCGAGTTCCATCGCGTCGATATCAATGACCTTGTGGCTCAGGTCGCACAACTCTTCTCCGCGCAATTATCGTCGACGGCAGAAGGCGCCATCGCACTCGAAGTCCGGCGCGATTCGGCATCGTGCACGATCCAGGCCGACGCCGAGCAGCTTCGGCGCGTGCTGCAGAATCTGGTGCTCAATGCTATGGACGCTATGCCCAGGGGCGGGACGTTGTCGTTCAGCACGACTCGCGAGGACGACCAGGTGCGCATCACGGTGGCCGATACCGGGACCGGGCTTACGCCGGAAGAATGCGCACGCCTCTTCACGCCGTATTACACCACCAAGCAGCACGGCACCGGACTCGGATTGGCGATCGTTCAAGCCGTGATCAGCGATCATCATGGCAAGATAACAGTGGAGAGTCGCCTCAACTCCGGCACCACTTTCATCATCGATCTTCCGGTCGAGCAACCGCTCGGCCCAATGGCGTGGAGCGCTCATGTCCAGTAATTCCGCAACTGAATCGGTTTCGCCACGCGCCAACCTGCTCGTAATCGATGACGATCCCAATACGCTCGCTTCACTCTCGAGGGCCTTTAGGCTTGCGGGTCACGAAGTCACCGTCTGCGACAACGCGGACCGCGCGCTGGCTGTGCTTCAAACGCAATCGTTCGACCTCATCTTTTCCGACGTCGTGATGCCCGAGAAAGACGGGCTCCAGTTTCTTGAAGAGTTCCGCGCGACAGGGGCAATGACGCCAGTTGTTATGATCTCCGGCCAGGCACACGTACAGATGGCCGTACGGGCCACTAAGCTGGGCGCAACCGACTTCCTGGAAAAGCCGCTCTCAACTGACAAGCTCCTCGTCACCATTACCAACGCATTACGTCTGCGGCAACTCGAGCAGGAGAATCGCGAACTGCGCCAACGTGTCGGCAAGCACGAACTCGTTTTCTCTGGCGATACCATGCGGCGGATCATGGAACAGGTGAAGCGCGTCGCGGCGTCGGAGACAAGGGTCTGCATTCTTGGCGAAACCGGCACCGGGAAGGAGCTCATCGCGCGCACCGTTCACGAACTCTCATATCGCGCCAAGGGCCCATTCATCACGCTGAACTGCGCCGCCGTGCCGACTGAGCTTGTCGAGTCCGAGCTCTTCGGCCACGAAAAGGGATCTTTCACCGGGGCCGCTGCGCGCCATCTTGGAAAATTCGAGCAAGCGAACGGGGGAACACTTTTCCTCGACGAGATCGGCGACATGCCGGCGCAGATGCAAGCCAAGCTGCTCCGCGTTCTCGAACAGAATGAGATCGAGCGAGTTGGGGGCGATCGGCCTATCACGGTCAATGTTCGCGTTGTTGTGGCAACTCATCGCCGTCTTGAGGATCTGGTAAGGGAAGGGAAGTTTCGTCAGGACCTCTATCACCGCATTTACGTTTTTCCAGTATTGCTTCCGCCACTGCGCGAACGACGCATCGACATTCCCGCGCTCATCGATCACTTTGCGAAACAAGTGGTCGCCCAGAACGGCTGGAAACCGGTCGTCTTTTCCGACGAAGCGAAAAAAATTTTGGAATCGCAGCCTTGGCCTGGCAATGTTCGCGAACTTCGAAACGCGATCGAGCGACTGCTACTTTTTGCCACTGATAATCGCGTGGAGGCTGCAACGGTCGCCTCCGTTTTTTCCGGCGCGCCAGTGGCTACTACTACTTCTTCTGCTGCGGGGATGACTGGGCCGCTGGCAGATCGCGTGGCCAGCTTTGAACGCGTTGCCATCCTCGCCGAACTCGAGCGTCAGCAATTTCACATCACCAACGCCGCCCGCGCACTGGGCCTGGAACGCAGCCATCTCTACAAGAAGTGCCAGCAGTTGGGGATCGACCTGCGCTCGCTTCGCAGGGAGGAATCCTTATGACTTTTGCAGACTGGTATC
The DNA here is from genome assembly GCA_038236965.1 of Terriglobales bacterium. Lineage (GTDB taxonomy): Bacteria > Acidobacteriota > Terriglobia > Terriglobales > Acidobacteriaceae > JBBRZF01. The sequence goes on from JBBRZF010000024.1 coordinate 20,068, forward strand.
TGCTTTGTTTCATCGTGGGCTTCGCATTGAGCGTGCTCTCATTCCTGCTTGGTGACTTTCATTTGCACCTGCCGCACTTCGGTCACGGAATGCACCTGCACCTTGGTCATGGGAGCGGCGGAGACGGTGCCGCGCACGGTGGACACGCTCATGGCGCCAGCGAATTGCCGGTGATCAACTTCGGAACGGTGGCGGCGTTTCTTGCCTGGTTCGGCGGAGTGGGATTCCTGCCCACGCGTCACTCGGGACTCCTTGTTCTTCCAGTAGTTGTGACCAGCAATATTCGCCAGGGCGGTACCGGCGAAATGGTGTTCTCACAACGCGGAGGAGGGCATACGAGCGGAGCGCGTTCGGAAAACGGCGATGCCATCGAGCGTGGAACGGAAGTGGTCATCACGCGTTACGAAAAAGGAATTGCCTACGTGCGCCTGTGGGAAGAAATGAAGAACGAACCACCCACGGGCATGCAGAAGCAAGCGCAATAAAAGAAGAGTTTCAGGCACGATCCCCACGTGCCAAGGGCGCGAACAAGACGCGCCAGCTACGTCGTCCTAGGAGGGCGTATGCAAAAGTTGCACCGGAAGTCTGGGTCTATGGCGGACTGATCATCATTGGCACCTTTTGTCTCATCGGAATGTTCGTCAAGCTGTATCGCAAAGCAGGTCCGCACGAAGCGCTGGTCGTTTACGGAATTCGCGGCTCGCGCGTTGTGCGCGGACATGGCACGGTCATTTTTCCCATGGTGGAGAGCTGCCGTGAACTCTTGCTGGAATTGATGTCGTTCGACGTCGCTCCACAGCAGGACCTCTATACCTGCCAAGGAGTCGCGGTCACCGTGGAAGCCGTTGCGCAGATTAAAGTGAAGTCCGACCAGGAATCCATCCTCACTGCGGCAGAACCATTCCTAACGAAGGCTCCGGCTGAGCGCGAAGGCCTGATTCGTCTGGTGATGGAAGGCCCCCTTCGCGGCATCATCGGCCAACTCACGGTCGAGCAGATCGTGAAAGAACCCGAGATGGTTAGCGATCGCATGCGGTCCACGTGCGCGGAAGACATGAACCCCGCGTTCGGCTTCAACGGTCGCCACATCTTGCTGGAAAAGAAGAAGACGCTTGTTTCCGTAATCTGACGAAGCATCCAGTTCTGTTTTGTGCAGGGGTACTCGTATACTGCTGTTGCAATACTTCCTGAACGTCAGGACTTCATTCATGGACTTCTTTGATGTGGTCGAACAGCGCAAATCCATTCGGGCCTTTACTCCTACTGATGTAGAAGCTGAAAAACTTGAACAGATTCTGACGGCGACCAATCGTGCGCCCTCGGCAGGGAACTTTCAGGCCATTGAGATATATGTAATCCAAGAGCAAAAGCACCGCGATGCCGCAACTGCTATTTCTTATAACCAGCCATTTGTTGCCCAAGCTCCACTCTTGCTGGTTTTCTGCACGAACGCCTCGCGCTGCCAGTATCCCTATGCGGAGATGTATGCCATGCAGGATACTTCCATCGCCTGCACGATGGCCATGCTCGCCGTTACAGCGTTGGGGCTTTCTTCTTGCTGGATAGGGGCGTTCGATCCAGAAAAACTTGCGGCGGTGATCGGGGCGCCGGATGGCGTCGTGCCTGTCGCATTCCTGGCGATCGGCTACGCGGCGGAGACGCCGGAGCGAACCACGCGTCGGGAACTGGGCGACCTCGTTCACCGTCTCTGATGAGTCACAACTCTCTCCCCAGTTGTGGCACAATATTCTCAACATCGTTGTGGGGAGATTCAAAAATGAAGACCAGAATAATCGCCGTCGCCGTACTCGCAATGAGCATCGCGGCTGTTGCTCAGTCGCCTTCCGTACCTGCGGAGAGCGCGCAGGTGTCACGTGGCAAGTATCTCGTGGAGCGTACTGGGATGTGCGCAGACTGTCACACGCCCATGAATCAAAAGGGCGAGCCGATCAAAGAACGTCACCTCGGCGGTGCGCCGCTCATGTTCAAACCGACGATGCCAGTGCCCGGGTGGGTCGAAGTCGCGCCGCCTATCGCTGGACTGCCAGGATTCACGGATGAGCAGGGGGTCAAGTTCCTCACACAGGAGTGAACTCCCTTGGCAAGCATGCAGGGCCGCCAATGCCCGCATTCCGCTTCAACAAGAGCGACGCTACTGCCATCGTCGCCTATCTGCGATTGCTTAATCCGCAGGCTAAGGCCGACCCCGGGATCTTATCCCTTAAACAGCTTACCAAAGAACAATCCGATCTTCTTTATGACGTGCGGCTCGGATTTCTGCTCTGTCTTGGATTCGGTTTTAGCTGGCGGCGGCTGCGCCTTGGTGAGTTCTTGCGTTCGCTTTTGTTCGGCTTTGGCAGCCTGCCGGGCAAGTTCTGCCTGACGCTGTTTTTCTGCCTCCTGCTTAACTTGTTCTCTGCGCGTCGACTCTAATTCGGCTACACGAGCCTGCTGCTGTTTCTGCTCTCGCGCATTCGCCAGTCTCCATTCTCGCGTCTGCTGCTTTCGCGAGATCGCGTCCTGCTTCTTGGCGTCCGCCTGTTCCTGTTTCGTCTGCGCTGCCTTGGCAGATTGGATCTGTCGTGCTTCTTCCTTGTCTTTACGGATCTGCTCAAGCTGTGCAAATTCGGCTAGTTTAGCTGCTGCCTGGTTCCTTCTGATCTGTTCGCGACTCGCGAGCTCTGCTTTGTGCGCTGCTTCGCTATCCTTCTTCGCCTGCTCGGCCTTTGCGATTTCCTGCCGGCGCGTGGCCGCTTTATCCTTCTTTTGCTGATCCTTCTTCGCTATCTCTGCTTTGCGAACATCCTCTTTATCCTTTTTCGCCTGAGCGCTTTTCGCCTGTTCCAAGGCACGCGCGCTTACTGCCGCCTGCTTAGACTGTTCTTTGGTGGCGACCAGGGCTGCCCGCGCCGCTTCCTTGTCGCGCTTCGCTTGTTCTTTCTTCGCCGCTTCTGCCTGTCTCGCCGCTTCCTGATCTTTTTTTGCCTGCTCTGCTTTTTGCGCGGCAGTCATTCTCGCCGCTTCCTGATCCCGTTTCTGCTGTTCCTTTCGCGCTGCATCTGCAAGCTGCGCTGCTTCCTTGGCGCGCTTCTGTTCTTCCTGTTTTTCAGATTCACGCTGTTTCGCCACTTCCCGTGCCTTGGCTTCTTCCAGTCTCTTCAGATCCTGAGGAGTGGGCTCACTCTTGGGAGGGATCACGGTCGGCTGCAATCTTAAGACTACAGAACTTGTATCGCGAGTCTTGAGCGAAGCGACGCTGTACGCCATGTCCGGTGGTTGCGCATCTTCACCGCGGAATACGAAGGGGGCATCCACTTGAACAGCGGCATCTTGTGCCGCGTGTTGTACGGTTGCTAATCGAGCAGGCCTCTCTTCCGGCTTCTCTGCGGCACGTTGCGCCGGAGGCGGCGCCGGACATCCGCATCCTTCCATGGCGCCGTTCTGTGCGCCCGAAATCTTGCCGCCCCGGAAGACTACTTCTTCGCCGGACTTGACCTGGTAAGTGCCCGATCCCATCAACTCGGTCACGATCACCGAAGCCGTATTGTTCTCGAGGGGACGAACGCAAGTATCGCCTTTCGCGTTCGCCGCAATCGCCAGGTGAAAGACGCCCGGCCCGATCATCTGCATCTTGAAATCCGGAGTCAGCACGGTGTCGGCCACTGCATTTACGCGGTAGTTCGTTTCAATGCTGCCCGCGCTGAGACTCAACATCAAGGAGTTGCCGTCGGGCGAGGTCGCGACCGAAAGATCGGTTCCCGAGCAGATCCTGACATCCCCGCCGCGTTTAAACCGCAACAGGGCAGAACTTGCGCCTGCCGCCACCTGCGATCCGCTGAGCACCTGTGTGCCGCCACCGATAAAAACAACCGATCCACGCACGGCGGCGTCGGAGGCAAATACCTCGCCGACCGTGTTTTGCGCAGCTAATAGTCCGGGCGCACCGCAAAGAAGGAACAGCAGAAACGATTTGCAAAGGGATGGCATAGCGGAAGTTGTATTGAATCACACTTTAGCCGCTAAAGTCGCGTGTTTCCGGTGAGGCCGGGGGTTGGGCTTCCCATGGGGCGAAGCGTGCCTGCTTTATCGCAAGTAATCGAGCAGGCTCAGTGTTGAGGTCTTGCCGGCCGCAGCAAGCGCCGACTTATAGGCAAACTCGGCCTCTGTGAGGTCTGTTGCCGACTTCATAGGATCTGCCCCGACCAATTCGTTTTCGCGTGCGGCAAATTGCAGCTTTTGCCCATTGAGAAAAGTTTCATCCGCATCGATCTGGTTCATCGCGTTGCCGAAGAAGACACGTACCGAAGTCACGTGATTGAATGCTGCGCGGACCTCAGAGGTCGCGGAGGTGATTCCCGGCTTATCGTTCGTGTTCAATGCGGTCGCTAATTTATCGAGCGAATCGAACACACTGGCTCCGGCCTTGGCGAAAAGTTCATCGCCAGGGAAGTTGGTTTGGATCGACCTGGTCTCCCCTACTCGTACATCGATGGTTGCGGAGTTGCCGTAATACAAGATCGCATCCGTTCCCGCTGGGTCCTTCTTGAATGGGGGTGAATCGTTCTGCGTTCCCGCAAATACGAAGATGCCGTTGTAGGAGACATTCGCAAGGCTCAGCATCTGGTCTCGGATACCGCTCACTTCCTGCGCCAAAGCCTTTCGGTTCTCCGCCGTCTGGGTTCCGTTCGCGCCTTCTACACCCAGCGTTATGGCTCGCTGCAGCGAAGTCACCACCGACGATAAGGTCGAGTCCGCTGTGTTTAGTCCGGCACGAACGCTGGCAATGCTGTGCAGGAATTCATCGTTAGCAGCCGAGCGGGAATTGTTCTGTATCTGCATGGTCCACGCCGCCGCATCTTCCGAGACCAGTCCCACGCGCCGACCCGAGGCCAGTTGTTGCGTCGCACGGCTTTGCGCATTGCGCGCCGTGCCAAGGGCTGACAGCAGTCCAGCATAGGAATCAGGATTCACCCGCATACGTTACCTTCCTAAATTCACGGCCGTTTCCAGCAGATCGTTCACCACGCTGATGACCCGGGCCGAGGCTTCATAGGCGCGCTGGAAGCGTATGAGGTTCGCCGCCTCCTCGTCCATCGAAACCCCGGAGATGGCACCGCGCTGGTCATCGAGTTGTTGCAACATCAGCGAACTCGCCACTGCTTCGCTCTTGGCGTTCGCGATCGAACTGCCTACGTCGAAGGAGATGCGCCCATAGCAATCCAATGGTTTTTCCTGACCCACCACCGCCGTATCGCGCACTGCGAGTAGTTTTACGATATTGCCGTTGCTGCCCTTCGTTCCGTCGGAGCTGGCTGCTATCTGCGAGCCATCCGTCAGAAGCAGTCTCATGCTCGCGGCCGCTCCTTTGGTGGTCGCGCCCGTGGTGAATAGATCCGTCCCTGCGACGCCGTTCGCGTCGAAACCGAGTTTGTGTGCGGCGTTGAAAGCCGACGATACGCCCTCCGCCAGCGAGTCGATGTCCGAGATCAATTTTCTGACCGACTGGTCTCGCGCGCGCAAGGTGCCGCCCAACAATCCACCGGTAATATTGCTGGTGATGTCATCGTCTCCGGCGAATACATGCGTCGTGCCGCTCGCGCTGTCCAGCGCAGTCTTCAAGGGGAAGGTCTTTTGTCCTACGACCAGGGGCGCGCCATTTGCGGCTGTCACCGAAATGCCGTTTTCCGTCTGGACGACGGATACGTCCATCTGCTCGGAAAGTTTCTTGAGCAATGCCGTGCGCTGATCTTCGGCGGCACCAGTGTCCTGACCGATGGACTGGCGCGCCGCAACCTCGACACTCGCTGAGGCAATCTGCTCCAGGAGTTCGTTGATGCTTCCGACAGACTGTTTTGTGCTGAGGTCCAGGTTTGACTGTATCGACCGCAGCTTCTGCGCGATCTCGCGGAATCCGGACGCCAGGTTGCTGGAGGCAATCATCACAGATTGCCTCAGCGAAGTGTCGGAAGGCTGTGTCGAAAGTCTCTCCAGACTGTTAAAGAGGGCATTCATTTTCGAATCCAGTCCGGACGAAGTATTGCTGAACAGGGACTCGACCTCGCTCATGCTCTGTATGTAACTCTCTGTGCCGCTCTGCTGCTGTGTCTCCTGCTGTATGCGCAGTTCGAGCACGCGGTCGCGCAGGCTTTCAATGCCGGAGACATTCACGCCGCGCGGCACCATGACGCTGCCGTTAAAGGTCGGTGAATCTTCCTCCATGTTGGCGCGTCGCCGGGTGTAGCCCGGAGTGTTCGCGTTGGCGATGTTGTTGGTGGTGGTTTCCAAAGCGATCTGCTGCGCGGTCAGTCCGCGAAGTGCGATGGAAATGCTTCCGGTCAGGCTCATCTCACTGCCTCAAGCCAGCGCGGGATTCCCGCATTGAATAAGCGCCCTCGGCGACTGCGTGAACCTGTGACATCACGGCGTTCGAGCGCCTCAACTTTGCCAAAAACAATTTCGCCAATCGCAACGTCCCGCGAACTTCGGCTACGGCATTGAGCAGAGTGTCCCGGGTGTCTTCCGCAGTCGCCGGCTGTGCCTGACGCGCCCGTTCACGATGGCGCATGGCGGACACCGCCGCACACTGCGATTCCAAGGCCCAGACCTGTTGCTCGATCTCTTCGGCGTTCTGTTCCTTCAACGCGTCCAGCAGCGCGGTTACCGCGGCATGAATGGCGTTGACCAATCGCGATTGACGGTCGTCGGCCTGGGATCCCGGGACGGTGCTGGCGGACTTGTTTGGGGTCGGCATCGCGGGCTACACCTTTACTCCGTCGCCGAAATGTTCGCTCATCATGGCCGACGCCGTTGCTCCGGCATCTGCGCGATAGGTCCCATTCAACAAAGAAGCGCGCAGAGCCTCGACCCGTTCCTGCCGTATCTCCGGCACGGAGGCCAATTGCGAATGCAGCGCGCTCAGGCGGGCGCTGTCCGCAGAGAGACTGGCCGTCACTCCCGTCGTGTCCAGTTCTGTACTCGGCCGTTTATGAGTCACTTTGCCCGCGCGTTCCTCGTTGGCAATGGACGCCGCCGCAACCGTATTGATATCGATTCTCATGACCGGATCCTCAGTTCTTGTAATCCTGTTGCAATTTACCTATCGGCAAACGATTAGAAACCTTTAATGCCTGCTGTTTTTTGCTTTAAAACTTGCACGGTTGTCTCTCCATCGGCGTCCGTTCGGCCGACTTGACCGCTTGCGAGGTTACTCTGGTGACCCCCCTCCGCCGGGCAAGCGGGCAAGAGATGCTTTTCGATTACCTTCGCGATGCCGAAACCGCCGCGGGCTACGATAGCTCCACTGATAGCCTGCACTCCGAGACTTTGAAAATTATCGGCGCCGGGATCTTGTTCATCGCCCGGGAGGGTTTGGATCGTCTGCTCCATCTTTTCCAGCCAACTGGACAGCAGGATGGATTCGAAGTCAGTCGCAGATTTGTGGACCTTGTTTGCATCGCCGCAAGCGGGACTACGCAGTTCGCGCGAGGCCTGGGAGGCGCGCGCTTCCATCAGTGCTCCGCGTGAAGACGACAGATGCAGCGCATCTGAACTCATAGAACCTCCAAGTCGCCCTCAAGGGCGCCCGCCGCTTTGATGGCTTGCAGGATGGCCACCACGTCTCGCGCTGTGGCGCCGATCGATTGCAGTCCGTTAACCAGGTCCTCCACGCTCGAACCTTCCTTCAATTCGATACGTCTCGCCGCGCTTTCCTGCGTTTTCGTAGTTGTCTGCGGCATCACCATGGTTTCGCCTGACGAGTTCGGATAAGGCTGCGAGATCTTGAAATCCGTCGTCACTTCGATAGACAGGTTTCCGTGCAGGATAGAAACTGCACCCAGCCTGACTTCGCGACCCAGCACAATGGTCCCTGTGCGTTCGTTCACCACGACCTTGGCGTGCGGATGGATGGTCACGGTCAGCTTCTCGATCCTCGCCAGCAAGTCGGGGACGGACTTTGCATGCGCCAGGGAGGGAGTGATCTCTACGCGTCGGCCATCGATGGCTGCGGCCATCTTGGTTCCGAATTCGTGATTGATGACCTCGGCGAGGCCCTCTGCGCCGCCGTAATCGGATTCATGAAGCAATAGCGAGATGCGCTCCATCTCGCGCAAATCGATGGCCGCACCGCGCTCCACCGTACCGCCGGAGGGAATGCGCGCGACCGTCGGGTGGTTAACCTGTTTCGAGTTTCCTCCTCCGCCCGCTGAATATCCGCCGAGCGTCAGCGGGCCTTGCGCTGCACCGTAAACCTGCCCGTCCGCAGCCTGTAAAGGAGTGAGCAGCAGCAGCCCTCCTTCAAGGGACTTCGCGTCGCCAATGGAGGAGACGGTCACATCCAGTTGTGTGCCCGGATGGGAGAAGGTCGGTAGCGTCGCCGTCACAAAGACGGCGGCGACGTTGTTGACGCGCACAGATGCCGCAGGGATTTGCATACCCATCCGCTGCAGGACATTGGAGAGCATCTGAATGGTGAAGACCGTTTGCCTGCGATCCCCAGTGCCGTTCAGTCCGACGACGATGCCGTAACCAACCAAGGCATTCTCGCGCACGCCTTCAACCGAGACGAGGTCGCGAACATGTACCTGCCGTTCTCCTTGCACTTCTGCGAACACGGGTGAGAACGTGCAACCGAGGAAGAGCAGCATTGCGAGCAGTCTTCGGATCGTCATTTCAGAACCCCAGTATCTTCAGCAACAATCGCACGATTACGTTAGGAGGACGTGTGCCGTCGCTGATCACACCTTTGCCAAGCAGTTCGAGCTCGAGGCTGCTCATGGAGGTGGAAGCGACGGAGCCATCGGCCTGTATGTCTCCCGGTCGCACCAGACCGCGGATGATGACGATCTGCCGTTCGTTGTTCACGGTCACGTCGCGTTGTGCCTGTACTACCAGCAAACCACTCGGCAGGGTGGCAACCACTTGTCCGGCCAAGCTGGTGCGAAGCCTCGATGTCGATTGTGTCTGTCCCTGTCCCGCAAGTTTGGCCGAGGAGTGAGGCGAGAATAAGGATTCGATATTGCTGGTGCTTAGCTGGCCGGCCAACGCTGAGACGCCAGAATTTGCCGTGAAGGTGCGTTCCGTAGCCACGCTTCCGCTCGATGCTGCCGTCGTGTCTTCGACGATGCGGACGATCACCAGATCGTTCACATGGCGCGCCTTGTAGTCGGACGCTAATTCTGTCATCGGCGATCCCGGAACCCAAAGGCTGCCAAGGGTTGCCGGAACAGAGGCCACCGACGTCTGCGGAAGTCCACGCAGGTATTCGTCGAGTGAGCGGCGCGGCTTCGCCGCCGAACGCGCGTGAATCGATCCACAGAGAAGCAGTAATGAGCAGAATAGTGAGAAGCAACGCCGCATCAATGCACCTCGGTCACGGCGGCAAATAATCCGGGGGCGATTACGCGCACCCGCCAGATCAAGTGGTTTTCGAAGCGCACGCGAACCATCTCCCCCACCCTTCCGGTATCCAGTACGGTCACCGGCAACGTGATA
>JBBRZF010000025.1:0-29547 GCA_038236965.1 Terriglobales bacterium
CAAACCCTGCTCCCGATGCAGTCACGCGATGCCAGCCATCTTCGTGAAAAGACCCTGCGCGCCTTTCTCATTGCGAAAGACGCAGCCGCCAATCTCCTGGAATTCATCGAGGAGTCGTCGCGGATGGCCTATCTGGCCGTGAAGGAATGCGAGCGCGAGTTGGACCAGATAGAGCGCGAAATGGATGAGGAACTACCTGCGGCCATCACTCGGGTAGGAGAACGCAAAGCCCGGGAGCTAATCGCTTCCCTTCGCTTCATCACTGACCTCGAGAGGATCGGCGACCTGTTGTGGTGGGTTGCGCAGCGACTTAACGACTCAAGGCCTAAGCTGATGGCCAAGGATCGCAGGACCATCGTCGAAATGTTGAAACATATCTGTGTGATGCTCGACTCCATCCATGAGGGCTTCGTGGGCGGGCAGGCCAAAGGAGCACAGGCTGTGATCGTTCGTGATCGCGAGATCGACGAACTGCGACGCCAGATCTTCACGACTCACTTAGACAGCAAGAAACAAGAGGACACGAGGGACATCATCGAGATCCTGTTTGTCTCGCAGGCTCTGGAACGCGCCGGGGACCACATAACCAACCTGGCTGAAGAATCGATCCACTTATTTGAAGAACGCAGCATCCGACACCTTCCTAAGAAAACAGCGGAGCGGTAGAGTTAAAGACAGAAGAGGCAATCATGAATAAGGTTCGACCTATTTGGATATCCTCCCGAGTGCCTGCGAGGGTGACCTGTATGCAGTGTCATGCACCGAACGCGTCCGAGTTGAAGGAAGTCGTGGGTAAGGACGCCTTTACTTATCGGTGCGTCAACTGTGGCTTTGAAGTCCGTTTGACCCTTTCTGAACTGAACGATCCAGTCTGGCGTGAGCACGCAAGAGTGGCGAGGGCCTGTTGAGCGACAGGGACCAAGTAATATGCAGCGTGCGCCATTTAGAGCTGGGAGAGTGGGGTCCACCGCTGTTGGGTGTGGACGCCGCATAGCCAGGAGCATTCGTTTCATATTGCTGTAACACGAAGTAAGTAGCATGGGTCTTGTCCCTATGGCGACCACTTCGGTTGACAATCCGAATTACTACATCAGCCGCGAGCAGTCCTGGCTCAAATTCAACCAACGCGTTTTAGAAGAGGCTCTGGACGAGTCAAATCCTCTTCTGGAGCGTGTGAAGTTCCTTGCCATCACGGCGAGCAATCTCGACGAATTCTTTGAGGTGAGGATAGCCAGTCTCTTACAGCGAATCGAGGATGGCGACCGCGATACCGGACCTCACGGCCATACTCCGGAACAGGAATGCAATATCCTCGCCGAAGAGACACAAGCGTTTGTGCAAACGCAGTATCGCTGCTGGAACGAAAGACTCCGCCCCGCGCTCTCTGAACGAGGCATCCGGCTGCTCGGGTTCTCTGAACTGGATGACGACGCGCGGCAGTTCGCCGAGTCGTACTGCGATCGCGAACTGGATCCGATACTCACTCCTGTGACGGTGGATCCGGCGCACCCGTTCCCGCGGGTTATCAACAAGGCATTGTGCCTGGCGTTGTTGCTGCGACGGCGGCGGCGATCATCTTCCACTTACCTGGGTGTGGTGACCGTGCCGCGATCGTTGCCTCGCTTCATCAAGCTTCCCCGCGCCAACGACAGCGATGATTACGTCGGTCTCGGCGACCTGGTCGAGTTTCACGCGAGCAAGATGTATCGCGGCTACGAGATTCTCTCTCAGGGCTCGTTTCGAATTACGCGGAACTCCAATCTCTATCTACAGGAGGAGGAATCGCGCGGCCTTCTCGAATCCATCCGCGCGGAACTTCACAACCGGCGCAAGGGCGATGCGGTTCGCCTGGAGATCGAAGAACGGGCGAGTTCGGAGATCATTTCGCAGTTACAGTCTGTGTTTGACCTGCAGGACTGGCAGGTGTTTCGCGCCGACGGCCCCGTGGATCTCTCCCGTCTGTTGCCCTTATACACGGAGACCAATCGGCCAGACCTTAAGTACAAGCCTTTCACTCCACGCGAACAGCGTATCTCCGGAAAATCGAAATCGCTCTTCGACGAGATCAGCCAGCGCGACCTGCTACTCCATCATCCATTCGATTCTTACAAAACGGTTGTAGGCTTTATTCAAGAAGCCGCGAGCGATCCGGCGGTCTTGTCGATCAAGCAGACCCTTTACCGCACCAATGCGGACTCGCCGATCGTCGAAGCGCTGGTGGAGGCTGCAGCGACAAAAGAGGTCGCCGTCGTAGTGGAGGTAAAGGCCCGGTTCGACGAAGCGTCGAACATCCGCTGGGCACGCCAACTTGAGGACGCCGGAGTTCAGGTATTCCACGGTTTGGTCGGGCTGAAAACGCACTGCAAACTCACGCTCATCGCCCGCAAGGAATCGGACACTGAAATACGTCGCTACGCGCATCTTGGTACGGGCAATTACAACCCTAGTACCGCGGCCTTTTATACCGATCTGAGTCTGCTCACCGTAAACGAAGAGATGACACATGCGGTTCACAACGTCTTCAACTTCCTGACGGCCTATGCGGAACATCCCGACTATTTGCCGCTGCTGGTCGCACCGCTCGATCTCGCCGACCGCACGCTCGAACTGATAGCGCGGGAGGCTGGGAATGCGCGTGCCGGACGCCCCGCTCGCATCATTGCGAAAATGAATGGGCTACTCGATACCAACGTCATCCATGAGCTATACCGAGCGTCGCAGGCCGGAGTTCGGATCGACCTGATCGTGCGCGGTCCTTGCGCTCTCAAGCCCGGTATTCGAGGATTGAGCAATCGAATCCAGGTCCGCAGCATCGTAGGCCGCTTTCTCGAACACAGCCGCATCTTCTACTTCGAGAACGCGGGCAACGAGGAGATCTACATTGGCAGCGCAGACTGGATGCCCCGCAACCTGTACGAGCGCGTGGAAGTCACGTTTCCAGTCTCTGATCCGGCGTTGAAGGCGCGGATCAAGGATGAGATCCTTCGGGCTTACCTGGCCGATTCCGTGAAGGCTCGCCTGCTCCAGCGCGACGGCTCCTACATTCGGCCAACCGCGAAATCTACGAGCGGGCGGCGAGCGTTTTCCGCGCAACAGTTTCTCGTTGATGTCGCAGAGGGCAGAGCACAGGCATCAGATATTCCTGATTCTGAAATCAAGAGCATACGAAAGGCCGGTTAATACCTATGGTCATTTATTTTCTGCGTCATGCAAGTGCAGGTGAGAAGAGGAAGAATGGGAAGCAGGACGAGAAGCGTCCTTTGGACAAACAAGGTATTGCACAGTGCCGATACATAGGGCACGCGCTCGCAGCTGCGGATGTTCAGGTCGATGTCGTCATCTCCAGCAACCTGAAGCGCTCGACACAAACCGCTTCCCTCGTAGGAAACGAGATGGGGTTCGAAGGCGATTTGAGCATTGAACCTGCACTCCGTCCGGATGCCGTATTCCAAGCCTTTCGAGACATGCTTCATAAATATGCAAAATTTGAATCCATCATGGTCGTCGGTCACAACCCGACGCTGACCGAATTCTGCAGCGCGCTATTGACTGATGGTGCTAAAACCGACGTTGTGGAGTTGAAGAAAGGCGGCATCGCGCGCATTGAATATGGCGGCAAGCGAAAGGCTGTGCTGAATTGGTGCTTAACTCCGAAACTGGTTCGCAGCCTTCAGGCCACTGAAATACCTAAGTCCCTGCCGAAGACTGCCCGGAAATAAGTAGTCTCCTTTTCCAGGGCCCAAAGCTCCAGCTCCGCGTTCTTCCGCTTCGTTTTAATCGTCAGTTGCACGCGCGGAGCGCCCACACGGACGCCGACTTTGGCTACGACTCCGGCTCTGCTCTGGTCGAGGGCTCGCGCTAATCTAAGGATGGCGATGGCTCGCACAACGTAGTGCCTATCCAATTCCGGCAGGATCCGAATGACCCGGTGTTCCACCCGAGGGTACGAGTTTCCCGTGTATCTCGCGATGGCGGCGACGATTGCGCGTTGCTCCGTGCTGAAGCCGAAAATCTCCGAGTGCGAAATCAGGTAGTGAGCGTGGCGATGCCTTCCGGCCCGATTGATGTAAGAACCGATTTCATGGAGCATGGCCGCTGCGGCAATCCACGTCTCGTACTCGACCGGTAGATCGTGCAGCGACTTGAGTTTCTGGAACAACTGCATCGCCAGTCCGCGGACGCGCTCCGCGAACTGCCTGTCCGCCCCGTATCGGTGACCGAGTTCCACCAGCGACGTCTGCCGTTCCGAAACAACCTGGCGCCCAGCCTTGGTTGCATGGTCGTAGTCCGAGACCATCTGCGCGAGTACGCCGTCGCGCAAGCCAAGCGGCAAATATCGGAAACTGCTGAGGCCGAGCCTGGTCAAGAGTTCAGCAAAAACAGCCGCGCCAGCAACTATGATTTCCGCACGCCTCGGACCGATCCCGGTCATGGCTCGACGCTGCTCAAGCGTGCTTTTGCTGAGCTTCTCCGCAAGTTTTGCGACACCGGATCGGGGTACGCTCGAAGACTGAGCAACGTGTTGCGCCGCCCATAGATCGGCCAGCGCGGCCGCAGTTCCCGAGGTAGCAATGGTCCCCTGCGCTCCTGCTTTGCGCATGCGGTGAACCACGCGTCCCACTTCGTTGGAGATGAAGGCACGCAGTTGCTCCATCTCTTTCTTCTTGGAAGGATCGTTCTTAAGAAATTCCTTCGTGAGCCGGACGGCACCAAGCGGCAGGCTGATGATGTCGCGAATCTGCTTATCGACCGAAAGGGTCAGTTCGCAACTGCCTCCCCCCAGATCGATAAGGAGTAGGCGACCGCCGCTAAGGCGCGTGTTCGCAACCACACCGAGGTGTATCAACCGGCCTTCTTCCACACCGGAGATCACTTCGACACGCCAGCCTGTCGCAGCGTGCATCCACTGAAGAAAAGCGGAAGCGTTCTGCGCATCGCGGAGAGAACTCGTCGCAACCACTCGCACCGAGGTCGCTCCGAATTTTTGCGCCGTCTTATGAAACCGTTGCAGCACCTTGACGGTCGCCGCCATTGCCTGGGGATCAAGCATTCCAGAGCGGAAGACGGATTCACCCAGGCGTGTTACCTCGCGGTCTTCGGCGAGGATCACCAGTTTGCGTCCGCGCAGACGCGCAATCTTCAGTCGCACGGAGTTTGCGCCGATATCGACCGCCGCAAAAGTAGTCATAAGGTCCCTAGGCTGAAGCCGCTAGAAGGTGTATTTTCTGATTGGACTCGGACTGATCCGTTGTGCGCAAAGAGGAGGAGCCGTCCATGATCCGCTGAACGGCCGTTGCCGATTTCGCGATCGTGCGGTGAGCTTCATTCAGCCTCGACTGCGCCAGGGTACGAAGACGAGAGATGATCGGGCGCGTGGTACCCAGAAGTTTCTCAGCGGAACTCCGCAGTGTCACCGCATCATGCCAGGCGCCAAGCGCGTCCTGGGCCTTCTTCAACTCGGCGATGACCCTATCACGTTCGCGGGACGCAGGTTCGAGTTCGGCAGAATAGCGCAGATGCTTGCAGGTGAGGCGAAAACCATGCAGGCCAGCCTCGTTGGGAGTGGGCACAGCCTTACCTAGAAATTCCGTCTCAAGGCGGCGGAGCGAGACATCAGGCGTGGCACTGTGCTTGTGCTCCGCGCGGCCGATCTGCTTCAATCTCCTGATCAATCCGTCATCGAGTACCTTTTCAAGAGTGCTGGTCAGCTTGTCTTGTCGCTTGCTCCGAAGTCTTTTCAAATCGTTCTTCAAGTCGGCGTAGTCAGTGGTCGCACCACGCCGGCCAAGACTCTGCAGGATCTCGAGGTGAACGTCGACATCTCGAACGTGACCAGCGGCCTTTCGCATCCGCGCCACTTGATTTAGCAGCTTCTTGTTATCCTCTGCGGTGGCAGCTGAAGTCAGAAAGGCCTCAAGACGACGAATCGTCGTCCGCAGTCTATGAATGGAACCAGGAGTCGGACTCAGCAGGGTTCGTTTGATAATTCCGGGAAGGTCGACGGCCGCTCGAGGTCGCGCTGTAGTTTCTTGCGACATACCTTCCAAGATTATCGGATGAGGCAGTGGTTTTCCACCGTTGAGTAAAGTTTTCTTCGCACAAAAGATGTGGCTGGCGGCACTCCCGTTGAAAAAGTCGAGTTCGGGGCGTGCGCGCTATCCAACACCTTTCGCCTACATTTCTCGCAGACGCGGTGAATCGACTCGACAGCGTTTCGGCAGTTCCAGTTCCCAGGGCGTTAACGAGAAAAATCTACTGACGAACGGAGAGGATATAAGTAATGAAAAGAAGTTGGCGTCCCCGACGGGATTCGAACCCGTGTTATCGCCGTGAAAGGGCGGTGTCCTAGGCCGGGCTAGACGACGGGGACGCTACAAGGCAGGAGTATTGCTACTGCACCGGACAATTCATATTAACAATGAACATTCCTGAGTGTCAAAAGAAGAGCAACCAGAGACGCGAATTCCTGGCGCCAAAAGCAGCACGGAGAATCGAATCCGGCTTCGTGTTCATCTAGTATCTAGCTGCGGCTCAGACCTTCCGTAGAATGAAAGTACGCGCGAGCAGCGAGCGAGAGACTTATGGCAGACACACTTTATCTGAGTTTATGGTTTCCAAGCTTCGATGACGAAGACATGATGCCGCGCACGATGGCAGTGTTGGGGCAGTTCCCTTTTTCCGCGGTTGAACCGGGCGTGGCTTATATCGCCGTGCAGCCCATCGACTGGTCGGAACCGACGATACTGGAGCGCAGGATGACTCCGCCGGTGTCGCCTGAGGACGCAGCCAACGTTGTCGCGGACCTGGTGCATGACGATTACGGCATCGTTTTCGAAGCGTATTGGGACCTCTGGGTACCGGACGTACAGGGCGAAGGCGACGGCTGGGTGCAGAGACCGATCAAAGTACGCGTCATCGCAAACGGTCCGGCCTTCGACGAAAGCACCTATACCGAGCACGGACATGTGGAAGTGGATTTCGGGCTGGACTTTCCTTTCCTATTCGAACAACTGGACTTGACGCCTGCCAACGAAGAAAAAGTCCGCGCAAACGTTGCCAAGCTTGTGGAGTTCACGCAGAACGTGGAGAAGAACGTAAAACTCACGGGACGCGTATTGTGGAGCGAAAGCGAAGAAAACCTCGCGCAGAAGTTGATCTCCAGATTGCAGAATGTGCAGTAATTCCAAAGGCAAGGCGGCCACGGATTGCACGGATAAGAACGGATTAAGATCCAGGCGAAAAGCTAAAGGCCACGTCTTCTTGAGGCGTGGCCTTGATGTTTGAGAAGCAATCTTGCGCCTGGAGTCTGAATCCTGCTTTAGCCGCCGGGGCGCGAGAGGACGTGGGTGAAGCGCTGCTTCTTTTTCAGGAAGGGTTCTTCGATCCAGCGATAGGAGGCGGCTGCCAGTGTGATGGTAATGGTCAGCGCGATGGCGTTGCGCCCCATGTATCGCCAGAAGGAACTGTCGGAGTGAGCGACCATGTAGTCGGAGCACATCAATCCGAGGATGTGGTAGACGTAGAGCCCATACGAGATGCGTCCGAGATAAACGAGTGTGCTCTTGTGCAGCATCGCCTTCTCGCTGAGTACGGCGAGCAAGATGGCTCCGGCACCGATGGCTGCGAGCGGGTATCCGGCGACAATGCGGGTGACGGTGAGCGGATCGTATTTCACCTGGAAGAAATTGGCGGCGACAGAAAGCGCTGCGATGCCGCTGAAACTGAGCGCCGTGCGTCCGAGCGCGGAAATGCGAGGTGCGCGTCCGCGAAGAAGGATAGCCAGCAGTATCCCGATAGCGATTGGGTCGAGGCGCGCAAAGGTATTGCACCAGACCTGCGTCTCCCCGGCGCCATTCAATCCAAGATAAATGCGGGTTGCCGTAGCTGCGACCAGCATAACGATGGACGCTGCGAGGATGGCATTTGCGCGCAGGCGTCGCACGACGACCGGCCAGACAAGATAGAACTGCTCCTCTATGGAAACGCTCCAGAGCGGAAAGATTATGGAGGACGGGAATCCGTGAAAGACGATCCACCAATTTCCTGCGAGGAAGGTGAAGGCGGCACCTGCACGCCACCCGATGTGCTGTCCGGGCATGAGCGCGGTGAGCACTCCGGCGAGCGCGAGGAAGACGAAATAGAGCGGCCAGATGCGAAGTGCGCGTCGCAGGTAAAACGACTTGACGTCGAGGTCGCCCATCACCGATTTTTCGCGCATGAGCAGTTCAGTGATGAGGTAGGAACTTAGCACGAAGAAGACGTCCACGCCGAAAGCGCCCATTGCGCCGATTCCCGCAAGCATCCGCGCGACGGGGTCCCAGACACCGAAACGGGTGTAAAAGCCGACGTCGTGCGGGAGCGCGTGATGAAGGAATACGACGAAAAAGGCAAAGAAGCGCAGGATATCGAGTTCCGGATGATAAAAGCGCGCGGCTGTGCGCTCGTCATCGACGGCGAGGATGTCGGTCCAATATGTAGTTATGGATGCCAAGGAAAAGCTCTGGTCCGTTCTGTAAGCGTTGGAGTAGCGCTGATTCTAACAACTTCGGCGCGGCGAGGCAGTATTATCTTGCGTGCCTGTATTGGCAGGCGCCCGCAACTCGGTTTTGTTGCCCTGTGAGGCATCGCTCATTTAGGCTGGTGTTTCTTAGCAATAGTCGTTGTTCATGAGGACTCATGGCTGACCGTAAAACTTCTCCTGCCCCCGCTGATGTGATCGCAAACGTCATCGCCAGCAAACTGAACCCCAAGCCCGCGCGATTTGAAAACAATCAACGCGAACTGGCGCACAAGGTTACCGAGATCCGAAACGAAGAAGAAAAGATCCGCGAAGGCGGCGGCGCGAAGGCCATCGAATCGCAGCACAAGAAAAACCGCCTGACCGCGCGCGAACGCCTGAATCTTCTGTTGGACCCAGGCGTGGAGTTTTTCGAGCTGGGTATGTATGCCGCCTATGAGATGTACGAAGAGTGGGGCGGCGCGCCTTCGGCGGGCGTAATCACCGGACTGGGACGCGTACACGACCGTCTCTTCATGATCATCGCCAACGATGCGACGGTGAAGGCCGGAGCCTTCTTCCCGATGACGGCGAAGAAAGTTATTCGCGCACAGAATATCGCCATCGACAATCATTTGCCGACCATCTACCTGGTGGATTCCGCCGGCGTGTTCCTGCCCCTTCAAGAAGATGTATTCCCGGACACCGATGATTTCGGTCGCGTCTTCCGCAACAACGCGGTGATGTCGGCGATGGGCATTCCGCAGATAACCGCCATCATGGGCATGTGCGTTGCGGGCGGCGCGTATCTGCCGGTGATGTGCGACCACATCCTGATGACCGAGGGCAGCGGATTGTTTCTTGCCGGACCGGCGCTGGTGCAGGCGGCCATCGGGCAGAAAGTTTCCGCCGAAGACCTGGGCGGCGCCACTATGCACAGCGAGATAAGCGGCACGGTGGACTACAAGGAACCGAACGACGAAGCCTGCATTTTGCGCATACGTTCTCTGGTGGACAAGATGGGCTATCGCACTCCTGGGCCCTTCCATCGCTCGGAGACCGTGGAGCCTCCGGCGTATCCGGCGGAAGACCTTTACGGCATCTACGAGAACGACGTTTCCAAGCCGTACGACATGAAAGAGATCATTGCGCGCGTCGTCGACGGAAGCCGCTTCGACGAGTACAAGCCGGATTACGGCGAGACGCTTCTCTGCGGATATGCGCGCATCGACGGCTATGCGGTGGGCATCGTCGCGAACCAGAAGCAACACGTTCAGCAGATAGACCACCAGGGCAACAAGCGCGTGGAATTCGGTGGCGTCATCTATACCGAGTCGGCGGAAAAGGCGGCACGGTTCGTCATGGACTGCAACCAGAACCTTATCCCGCTGGTCTTCCTGCATGATGTCAACGGATTCATGGTGGGACGCGACGCGGAGTGGACGGGAATCATCCGCGCGGGGGCAAAGATGGTCAACGCGGTCTCGAATTCGGTGGTACCGAAGATAACGGTGATCATCGGCGGATCATTCGGCGCGGGACATTATGCGATGTGCGGCAAGGCATATGATCCGCGCTTCGTATTCGCCTGGCCGAGCGCGCGCTACGCGGTGATGAGCGGAGATGCGGCGGCAGCCACGCTCGTGGAGATCAAAGTAAAACAGCTTGAACGAAGCGGCCAGAAGATCTCGGACGATGACCGCAACAAATTATTGGACGAAACCAGGGCGACCTACACGCGACAGATGGATCCGCGTTATGGGGCGGCCCGGCTGTGGGTGGACCGCATTATCGATCCCATGGAAACACGAGAAGCGATCACCTGGGCCCTGCGCGCGGCGAGACACAATCCGGATGTGCCGAAATTCAGCGTTGGAATCCTGCAGACCTAATTAGCTGCGTACGCAAGTTCACAATGCCTCGCAGCCTGCGAGGCATTTCTTGTTCAAGCCACAATACAGCGGGCCCTCGCATATTCGATCAGGGTCTTGCGCGTATGAAGTTGAAGCTTCTCGCCGATGCGTGTGCGATAGCTCTCCACGGTCTTTACGCTGACTTTCAGTGCGACTGCGATCTCTTTGTAGGTCTGCCCGGCGGCGATTATGGAAAGCACCTGTTTTTCGCGCGGTGTGAGTTCCACGTTTCGTCCGGCGGTGGCCCCGGATTCGAGCACAGTCATAAAGACGTCGCTCAGGTTGGGGTCGATATAACGATGTCCGTTGTGAACAGCGCGCAGTGCACCAATAAGATGATGAGTATCCGCGGTCTTGAGGACGTATCCCGAAGCTCCGGCAACCATGAACATTCGAATGGCTATGTCGTCCGGATGACGAAGGAGCACAACGATGCGCAGATGGGCGATCCTCCGCCGGAGACTTTCGACCAGGTGGAGAATGTCATGGCGTTGAGAATCGAGTTCGACGAGCAAAACGTCCGGCGGATACGAAAACTCCAAAGGAGATTGTTCCGAGGAGATGCAACCAATTACTTCGAAACTTGGTTCGTTGCGAATAGCGTTTGAGAGAGCGGCGCAAGACGAATTGAGGGTACTCGCAATAAGAATCCGGATATTGGACTTTGAGGACACTTTAAAACCTTCCTAGCTAGGAGAGGAGACCTCCGGCATTTACGTCTTCGGCGGAATTTCTTTCGCGTGGGGGACGCGGCCGTTTGAGTCGGTAGAGGCATATTAGCCGCAGCCACTCTCTTCCGCACGTAACTTAAGTACCCAAGAGAGTGCTCGAATTACCGGCATCTTAGTGGGGTCTACGCTTCGAGGGTGTTAACTGAAAGTGATAATCGTCACGGCCCGCCTCGTTGAAGTTGCACGATATGGGCATCTTGTAAGATGGATGGCGACAGATATTTGAACGTCCAGTTCGAGAATTCATTCCCAATGAACTCAGAGCACCGAAAATGAACGACACAATCAAGCTGATCGAGTGCCCGCGCGATGCGTGGCAAGGTATGGTCGGGCAGATTCCGACGGCTAGGAAGGCGCAATATCTGCGCGCACTGGTGGGAGCGGGTTTCAAGCACGTGGACGCCGCAAGCTTTGTCTCTCCCAAAGCCGTGCCGCAGATGTCGGACAGCGAAGCCGTTCTTGCCGAACTCGACCCTCCGGACGACGTTGAGGTCATCGGCATCGTGGTGAATGAAAAAGGGGCGGAGCGCGCCATCGCTACGAATGCGGTGAAGACGCTTGGGTTTCCTTATTCCGTCTCGGAGACGTTTTTGCGCCGCAATCAAAAGCAGACGGCGGAAGAGAATTACGAATCGCTGGAGGCCATCAAGAAACTCGCCGACGATGCCGGACTCGACATGGTGGTGTACATCAGCATGGCATTCGGTAATCCGTATGGCGATGCGTGGTCCGTCCAAGAAGTCTTGCTGGCGATTGAAAACATCAGCGACATGGAAGTGAAATCGATCTCGTTGGCCGATACGGTCGGCGTGGCCACCGCTCAACAGATTGCGGAGCTGGTGGCCCCGGCAGTAGAACAGTATCCGGGATACGACCTTGGGGTTCACATGCATTCCACCAGGGCGGACGCGGCGGCCAAGGTTGAGGCCGCCTACACAGCCGGAGCGAGGCGCTTCGATTCAGCACTGGCCGGATTGGGCGGATGCCCGTTTGCGCAAGATTCACTGATGGGAAATATCCCGACAGAGATCGTGCTGGAAACGCTGGCAAAACTTGGCGCGAAACTTCCGCCGCTGAAGTCGCTTGATTCCCTATTAGCTCTAAGCAAAGAAATCGCCGCTGACCATGCGACCGAATAGATTGCATTGATGACGGACGAGAAGACAATCGTGGAACAGTTTGATATCCGGCGATAGCCCGGTCGATTGCCGATTCTGGAAGCGCACGATTACACTCACAGCATGGCATTCACTACGCTAACGCTCGCGTACGACGGTCCTGTAGCAACCATCACCTTCCATCGCCCGGAGAAGCGCAACGCGATCAGCTACGACCTGATCGACGAACTGCTGCGCGCACTGAACGAGGTGGAGCAATCCGCTGCGCGTGTACTGGTGCTGACCGGCGCAGGCAAGGCGTTCTGTTCAGGGATGGACCTCGACAACCTGAAGTCGATCACAGCGCGGACCGGGGAAGACAACCTGAAGGACTCGCAGACGATGGGACTTTTGTTTCGCTCCATCTACGAGTTCCCTCGCCCGACGATTGCCGCAGTGAACGGACCAGCCATCGCAGGCGGATGCGGCATCGCTACGCTGTGCGACTTTACTCTGGCCTCCGCGGAAGCGAAGTTTGGATATACGGAAGTGCGTATCGGATTCCTTCCGGCTATCGTTTCCACGTTCCTGCTGAGGCAGGTGGGCGAGAAGCATGCGCGCGACCTTTTGCTGACAGGCCGGATCATCTCGGCGGAAGAAGCCTACCGCATGGGACTGGTGAGCGAAGTCGTGCTCCCATCGCAATTGATGGAACGCACCAGGGAACTTGCCGCGCAGCTGATGGAGAACTCTCCGGCATCGCTGGCGGCGACGAAGACGCTGCTGACGGGCTACTCCTTTGACGAATTGAATACGCGGATTCGTGCCGCGGCGGATGCGAATGCGCGGATAAGGGCGACCGAGGATTTCCGCGAAGGGGTAAGCTCGTTCCTGGAAAAACGGAAGCCAAAGTGGAGCGGAGAATAGCTCGAGGTGGTGATTTAACCAGAAACCAGGAACTAGGGACCAGGAACCCGCTTCCCCGCTGATACACTGGAGTCATCTGCACCCAGGAGATTTCGTTGACTCCCCACAATAGTCCTGACGCCAAGGTCAGTGAAGCGCGCTTGCGAGTTCGCTATGCGGAAACCGATCAGATGGGCGTTGTCTATCATTCCAACTTCATCATCTGGTTCGAAGTAGGGCGCGTGGAATTGCTGCGCCAACTCGGCTATACCTATAAGGAGATGGAAGCGGACGGCGTTGTTCTGCCGGTGGTGGAAGTTCGGTGCCGGTATAAATCTCCGGCTCATTATGACGATGAGATCACCGTTCGCACGAAGATGCAGAATCTGCGCGGTTCGCTGATCCAGTTCGGATACGAGCTGGTGCGCGTGAGCGACGGCATACTGGTGGCCGAAGGCGAGACCACCCACATCGTGGCCGACACGCAGATGAAGCGCGGTACCCTGCCCGACAAATATCTTGTCCCGTTCCAAAAGGCGATGGGGCTTTAAACAGCGCGCCGCCAAACGCAACGCGCATCAGCAGCGAAACTGTTCCACACCAAAGCGCCCATCGAGCGCATGGAAGCAAATCCTTATGAATCCTGTTCATATCAATGGCAACGACCTTTCGTTAGAAGATTTCGCGCAAGTGGTGCTGGAGCGTCGTCCGGTGCTGTTGGATTCGAATGCGCGGCAGGCAGTGGAACGCGCACGCGCCGTGGTGGACGACCTGGTCGAGAACGACAGGCTGGCCTACGCGATCACGACCGGTGTGGGACAACTCAGTGATGTGCGGATCTCCGGCACACAGGTGCAGGAGTTGCAGGTCAACTTGGTGCGCTCACACGCGGTCGGCGTGGGCGAACCGCTGACGGAAGCAGAGTCGCGCGCGATGATGCTGCTGCGAGCGAACTCGCTGGCCAAAGGCTTCAGCGGCGTACGCACAGTGGTCATCGACACCCTTTGCGAGATGCTGACGCGCGGCGTACATCCGGTGATTCCCTCGCAAGGTTCGGTTGGAGCGTCGGGCGATCTCGCGCCGCTTTCGCATCTGGCGGCGGTACTCATCGGCGAGGGCGAAGCGTGGTTCGAAGGCAAACGTCTGGACGGCGCAGACGCGATGCGAAAAGCTGGCATCAAGCCCATCACACTGCAAGCCAAGGAAGCAATCTCGCTGATCAACGGAACGCAAGCCATGCTGGCTGTGGGCGCGCTCTCGATATTGCAGGCGGAACGACTGGCGGATACGGCCGACGTATTGGGCGCGATGTCGCTGGACGCGTTGCGCGGAACCGATGTGGCCTTCGACGAACGAATCCATCGCGTGCGCCCGCATGCGGGACAGTCGCTGGTGGCGGCGAATCTGCGGAAACTACTTCAGGGTAGTTCCATCCGCGAGTCGCACAGCGGCCCGGAGTGCAAGAAGGTGCAGGACGCGTACTCGATGCGCTGCATGCCGCAAGTACACGGCGCCGTGCGCGACACGCTCGCGTATGCGCGCTCAGTTTTCGAAATCGAGATGAACTCGGCGGTCGATAATCCGCTGGTGTTCGTAAAAGAAAAGAAGGTAGGCGATAAGCCGGCTAAACCGGGCGAGGCGACGCTGGGCGACGTCATCTCCGGCGGCAATTTCCACGGAGAGCCGCTGGCCTTCGCGCTGGACTACATGGCCATCGCATTGTCTGCGCTGGCCGGAATCAGCGAACGCCGCCTGGAGCGGTTGGTGAATCCTTCACTCAATGAAGGTCTGCCTCCATTCCTCGCGCCCGGTGCGGGACTGAACTCGGGCTTCATGATGCCGCAAGTTACAGCGGCGGCCCTGGTGAGCGAGAACAAAGTGTGGGCGCATCCGGCTTCGGTGGATTCCATCACCACCAGCGGCAATAAGGAAGATTTCGTTTCCATGGGCATGACTTCGGCGATCAAACTGCGCCGCATCCTCATGAACACGACGAACGTGCTGGCCATTGAAGCGTTGGCGGCGGCGCAGGCTCTCGACCTGCTCGCTCCGGTGAAGTCGAGCAAACCGTGCCAGCAGGCATTGGCGGCCATCCGAAAGGTATCTCCGATGATGGAGAAAGACCGTTCCCTCGCGCCGGACTTCGTGAAGGTTGCCGACATCATCACACGCGGGGAGATTGCATTGGCTTTGCCAAAGTAGCTTCGAGGAATATGACAAACGACGGCAGGCTTCGCGCCTGCCGTTTGTATTTGCGTCGCGGAGAAACCAAGTACCGCGACGCCTGAAAAATTAGGTCGCGGCCTGCGCTCCGGCGAGTCCCAACTGCTCGGCGATGGGCTTCAACGCGTCGATGCAGAAGGCGATGTGCTCGTCCAGATCGACGTCGAGTGCGGCGGCGCCGTTGATGATGTCCTCGCGCGAAATGCTGCGGGCGAAAGCTTTGTCTTTCATTTTTTTGCGCACGCTCCTGGCTTCGGCCTCTGCGAGTGACTTGCTGGGCTTGACCAGCGTCGCGGCCGTGATGAATCCGGCTAGTTCGTCGCAGGCAAACAGAGTCTTCTCCATCAGAGAATCGCGAGAGACGCCGGTGTACTCGGCGTGGCTCATGATGGCCCTGCGTATTACATCGCTCACGCCGCGCTCGGCGAGTATCTCGCTGCCGCGGAATGGATGGTCTTCCGCAGTGGGATATTTTTCGTAATCGAAGTCGTGAAGCAGTCCGACGACACCCCAGAGTTCTTCGTCTTCTTCGAATTTCCGGGCGTAGGCACGCATGCAGGCCTCCACCGAGAGCGCGTGTTTGCGCAAGCTCTCTGATTGGGTGAACCTAGTTAGTAACTCCCATGCATCTTCGCGTTTCATCCCTATCTTCTCCGTCTTTTCGCCAGATATCTTCCGGTTTCCTTCGGGTCAATCCGTGTTTCACTCCGACTTCGCGCGGAAATGACCGTAGAATTTATATTGACACCGGAAGTTCTATGCCGCAAATTTGCAATAGCTTGTGGGTTACCAGTTAGGTGCGCATCACGCTGGTTACCCTTAGGCTGGGAAAAGCCTGCTCTGGCACTCCCACAATTCATGGCCACAACTCTCGCACCTGTTGATTCGAGGGAAGTAGTACGTTGCGATCGGTGCCAACTAGTGCAATTCCGCACAAACAATAATCTTTGTCGTAAGTGCAAAACCTCTCTAGACGATGAACCCGAAGCAGTGGTGACGCAAACCATTGCGGAACCAATACCCATTTCAGGTGGACCAAGGCATCTTCCGGTGGCCCAGGCGATACGTTCGTTGCGCCTACGTGCCGGGCTGAGCCAGCGTCAGCTTGCGTTGCGCATGAATGTGCCGCGCACATACGTATCGAAGATAGAGAACGAGAAGGCCTGTCCGACGCTTTCGTCCCTGGAGCGTCTGGCGAATGCCCTTCGAGTCCGGGTGCCGGATCTGTTGAACGGCAGCGGCCGCACCTTGCAAGACGAGATTCGCGAACTGCAATCGGATGAGTTCATCGCCGAACTCATTCCACACCTGGCGAAGCTGAACCCCATGGACTGCGCGACGGTGATGAACCGCGTGCGGGAGATGAGCGTGATGCCGCGCCGCATGGCATAAGTCTCCGTAAACTCGTCAACCGGCAACCCAACCATGAAAGGGCCGAAGCGATGACGCTTCGGCCATTCTGTTTCTACGTCGATTCCCTACACCGCCCGGGCTTCATACCGTCTCCGTCCCTGTAGACGCGAGGCTTCCGTTTCGGCGGGAAGCAGCACGGTGAAAACCGTTCCCCTGCCCTTGTCCGAACTTCGCATGGAAATGGTGCCGTTGTGCTTGCTCACGATGCCGGCGCTGATCCAGAGGCCGAGCCCTGTGCCTCTCTCGCCCTTGGTGGTGAAAAATGCTTCAAAGATGCGGGTACGTAGCTCCGGCGAAATACCGCTTCCGTTGTCCATTACCGTGATCTTGATGGAGCGTTCATCTCTGCTGCCTGTGTAGCGGGCGCGCACGATGACCCGGCCTCCTGCAGAACTTGCATCGATGGCATTGCCCAGAAGGTTTGAGATCACCTGCCTGATCTCGCCCGCCTGACCGATGAGGGTGCAAGCCGCTTGCACGCGAGCCTCGATCTCGACGCCTTTTGCTTGCGCTTTCTGCGCATAGATCCAGGCACATTCCTTGATGATTTCGCCGGCGTCGAATACCTGAGGGCGGCCTGCATCACGATAAAACTGAAGCGTCTGACGGGTGATGTTGGCGACGCGCTGCAACTGCTCCTGTGCCAAGCGCACCAGTTCCTGCTCGGGCAATTCGGTGCGCTGTTCCAAAAGATAAAGGATGTTGGTAACGCCTTCGAGCGGGTTGTTGATCTCGTGTGCGACGGTGGCAGCGAGTCTTCCGGCGGAAGCAAGCTTTTCCGTGCGGATGAGTGCCTCTTCGGTCAGTTTGCGCTTGGTCACATCCATCACCACACCGGCAACGTGTTTGGTCCCGCCTGGTTCACCTTGCACCAACCGTCCCTTGACGTGTACCCAGCGAATCTCCCCATGCACGTAAACCACTCGATATTCGACGTCATATTCCCGGTCGTCATAGATGGTCGCGGCGGCGGCGGCGGCGCGTTTGGGGCGGTCCTCGGGGTGTATCTGGCTTTCCAGTTCTTTTCGCGTGATCGGGTTCGGGTGATCCGCGGGCAATCCATAGATCTCGTAAGCTTCGCTGGTAAGGATGATCTCGTCGCTGGACAGGTTCCAGGAGAATGCCCCTAGTTCAGCACACTCGGCGGCGATGCGAATCTGCTCTTCCGTGGTTCGGTTTCGACGTTCACTCTGCGCCAACGACACGGCGGCGCGCTGTCGCTCGGAAAGCACCGCAGAGGGAACCAAGGCAGAGGTGATCGCGGAGATCAGGAACAATTGCATTTCGACCACGCGCGTTTGCATTGGCTCGTAGCTCAAGAATCCACTCTTGTCGACGGTCATCCCAATGAGCGCGATGAAGGTGATGGCAAAGGAGACAATGGTCGAACCGGCGACTCCGAATCTGAGCGCCGTCCAGACCAGCAGAGGGAACATGAGGAACGGAAGAGCAAAGTCGTAATCGCCCAACCATGAACTGGCGGAAACGCCAACGATGGTGATGCAGCAGAGCGCGATCGTGAGCAGCGACCACTCTATCCGGAAACGAGGGATGCGTCCCAAAAGAAGGCGAAAGGCGTTCCAATCAGAACCGAAGGGAACGATGATCAACAGGCCCAGCACGCCAGCGTGAAACCAGACAACCCAGGCATGAACGAAGTTGAAGTATCCGAAGACAACGGCAACACCCGCAGCCAACAGGGCTCCGAAACCGATTCCCAGTCCGCCGCCCAAAACGAGGAGGAGGAGCAGGTTGCGCAGTTCATCAAAGCGTCGCGAAGGCGACAGCGTTGCTTTAAGGGCGAGAGCGCCGACGACACCGGCAGCACAGTGGGCGGCCGAAAAGGCCACGCCCGGCAAGAGAGGAATTCCAGTAATGCGATTAGCAACGATGCCGGTGAAGAATACGGCGATAGTCACAGCCACCGCTTCTCCCCCTGACAGCCACAACAAAGCTGAAAGCAGGATTCCTGCCGCGGGCGATACCGGCGCGAATATCTCCGGAGCGACGATCAGCATTCGCGCGCCGAGTGTGGCTACCAGGTAGACACACGCAACCATCAGAACGCGGACGGCAGACCGCGACAGCGTGGCAGGATAGCGAGAAAAAGCAAGTGATTCAGAAGTTGACATAGCGCCGAAAGGTGAGCCTCGCGGTGAATGATGTCGCACATCATTCGTAGAAACTTTGAGCTATTCTCTTAGAGGTCAGCCCGGATAGCAACACAAACCGAAACGATTTTCGACTTACTTCCAGATGGGGTGGAACTAAGCATAAATTGCTGACCTGAGGGCTTGTCGTGGAGGCGAAGCGATACAACGCCGCAGTCCTCGACTAGCGTCATAGAAGGACGGGGAATTGAGCTCGAAACGCTTATCCGCCCAAAGTTCTTTGAGCCAGAGGCTCGCCAGTCATGGCGAGCTTTTTGTTCTCCGGCACAACTTATGAGCGGTCCCAAAACAAGCAAGTGCGCGAATCCTGCTTGCGGCGTCGAGTTCCTGCGACTCGGCGACGGGAAGCTCTTTGCGCAACCGCCGAGAGCCTCCAACAAGGGACACAAACGCCAGGTCACGGCATGGCTGTGCAGTCAGTGTTACCAGACGCACACCATGGAATTCAACGAAACACTCCAGGCGTTCCACTTGCGACGCCGGTCTCGTGCCGCGTAAATTGGTATCCGAAAACTCAGGGATTCAACTGGAAGATTGCTTTCCACCCTTCCGCAAGTCACAGCCACCCTGTTCAAGCTTCATTGCAAGGAGCACACGCGCTGTGCTAGTTTCAATGTTTTCCTAGGGGTAGAAAGTTGCGGACGCGTGTGCCTGAGGGGCTGAGCAAAAAAGAAGCCGAGATCTTCGAGCGTCTTAGCCCAGAACGGCTTCCTAAACATATCGCCATCATCATGGACGGCAACGGCCGGTGGGCTCATCGCCGCCATTTGCCGCGCATTGCCGGACATCGCGCCGGAGTGCAAGCCGTACGCTCCACCATTGAAGCAGCGGCCCGCATCCATATCCCTTCGCTCACCTTATACGCCTTTTCAGTGGAGAACTGGAAACGCCGTCCCCGCACCGAAACCGGCTTTCTGATGGCGCTGCTTCGCCGTTATCTAAAGGCTGAAGTGCCCACCCTGAACGAGAATAATATTCAGCTTCGCTATATAGGGCGTCAGCAGGAACTTCCTCCCGAAGTGCAGGAACGTATGCAGTGGGCGCAGGACGCCACGGCGAAGAACACTGGCATGGTGCTGACGCTGGCGCTGAACTACGGTTCGCGCTCGGAGTTGGTGGACGCCTTCCAGTCCATCCTGAAAGGCGCCGTCGCCAACGGCGGCGTGGAGCATCTCCAGATTGATGAAGAGCTTGTCAGCAAGCATCTCTATACCAGCAGCCTTCCCGACCCTGATCTGGTGATTCGTACTTCGGGTGAGATGCGGCTCAGCAATTTCCTGCTGTGGCAACTCGCATACGCAGAAATCTACGTGACGGAAACGCTCTGGCCCGACTTTCGCGGACACAATCTGCTGGAAGCTATTGCCGAATACCAGAAGCGCGAACGGCGTTACGGCGGACTTGGCGCATCGAGCGCCCACAAGGCATGAAACGCGTAGTCACCGCCGCCATCCTTATCCCCATCGTACTGGTTGCCGTATTTCGAGCACCTCTCTGGCTGCTTACCGGAATGGTGGCCGTGGTAGCCCTGCTGGCTTTGCAGGAATACCTTACCATCGCCGAAGGACATGGATTCCAAAGCTTCCGGCCCCTGACGATGATGTTGAGCATCTTGATGTTCGGCGTCGTGGCGTGGTCAGGTTCTAAGGCGAATCCCAGTGGATTCGCTGTGCTGCTGTCATTCGTCTTTTATTTCATGCTGGCGCCGTTTGTGTTTCTCAGCGCCGGAATGATGCGCAAAGATCTCCGCAGCGTTCTGCCGGGCGCGGCGGCTTCCTACTTCGGACTTCCCTACGTCTCGATGTCGTTGGCATGCGTCGTTTTTTTGCGCATGGTGGCTGGTGGATGGTTCTTCCTGCTGTTCACCTTTTGCTGCGTCTGGCTGGGAGATACGGCGGCTTACTATGTGGGACGCTCCATCGGTCGCTTCAAGTTCGCGCCGCGCATCAGTCCGAAGAAGACCTGGGAAGGTGCCATTGCCTCGGTTTTGGCGAGCGTTCTCATCGGCATCGTGCTGGTGCATTTTGCGCCGGAAATCAATCGCGGGCTGCTGAGCATCGGTCTGCTCACTGCCCGCGAATTTTTTATTGACACCCCGCTTTGGATTCCTGCTGTTGCTGCGTTGCTGATCAATGTGGCGGCGCAGATGGGCGACCTCTTTGAATCGCTGATCAAGCGCGGTGCGGCGATCAAGGATTCCGGCACTTTACTTCCCGGACATGGCGGCATTCTCGACCGGATCGATGCTCTGCTTTTCGCGGCGCCCGTCGCTTTGATCCTGTTCGGAGTGTTTGTCGATAAATTCCTCCAGATGCCCTGAATCGGGTATTCTAAGCGTTCCGTTGAGCGACTTATCTCCATCTACTAAGCAGTCTGGATTCGTGTATTGATGAAGCGAATAGCCATCCTGGGTTCCACTGGCTCGATTGGGCGCAGTACCCTCAATATCGTTGAAGCCTATCCGGATCGATTCAGTGTTTCCACCCTTGCGGCTGGAAGCAACGTCGAACTGGCGCTGGAACAGGTGCAGAAGTCGCATCCGCGCATCGTCTCCATGGCGACACCCGAAACTGCCGACACTCTCCGGCGCAAACTGCGCGAGGTGGGTCTTGGCGAAATCGAAGTCCTGCATGGAACCGCCGGGACTGTTGCCGTCGCCACCGATGCGAGCGTCGATTTCGTAGTCAGCGCCATAGTCGGCGTGGCCGGGCTTGAAGCTACCTATGAAGCAGTAAAAGCAGGAAAAGCGATTGGTCTGGCTAATAAAGAATGCATGGTCGCCGCCGGTGAACTGATCACCGCGGAAGCGCGAAGGCAGGGCAAACCTCTGCTTCCCATCGATAGCGAACACAATGCCATTCACCAATGCATGCGCGGCGGACGTCTCGACGAGGTCGATCGCGTTTGGCTTACAGCCTCTGGCGGCCCTTTCCTGAATACTCCAAAAAACGAGTTCGCGCGAATCACCGTGGAACAGGCGCTGAATCATCCCACGTGGAAGATGGGACGGCGTATCACGATCGATTCCGCGACCTTGATGAATAAAGGCTTCGAGGTCATCGAGGCCTGCCGATTGTTCGACTTGCCTCCGGCGCAGGTGCAGGTCATCGTGCATCCGCAGTCCACCGTCCACTCCATGGTTGAATTCGTGGACGGCAGCTTGTTAGCGCAGATTTCGGTGACCGACATGCGCTTGCCCATCCTGTATGCGCTCACCTATCCCGACCGCGTCGAATCAGACCTTCGCTTCAATGTGCTCGACATGAAACGGCTGGACTTCTATCCGCCTGATCTGGACAAGTTCCCTTGCCTGCGGATTGCTTATGAAGCGGCCGAGGCGGGAGGAGCAAAAACCGTAGCGTTGAATGCGGCCGACGAGGTCGCAGTGGCGGCATTTTTGGACGGGGAAATCCCGTTCATGGCGATACCATCTACAATTCAGCATGTTATTGATGAAACGCCGGACCAACATCCTGAATCTATAGTAGACGTACTGGAAATGGATTCGGAAGCCCGGCGTATGGCGGCTGCGCGAATCGCGCAATTGCGTCCTTCAGCGTCAGCCTCTCGGGAAAGAGTTTAAGTAGGTATATGGAATCAGCCCTGTATGCGATCGTCTCCGTGGTGGCCGTACTTGGCATCATGGTCGTGCTGCACGAGTTTGGTCACTTCGCCGCTGCAAAGGCTTTTGGTGTCCGGGTAGAAGTTTTCTCTGTTGGATTTGGAAAGCGGCTCTTCGGCTTCCGCCATGGCGACACGGATTACCGCATCTCTGCGTTGCCGCTTGGCGGCTACGTGAAGATGACGGGCGAGAATCCGATGGAAACGCACACGGGCGATCCCGGCGAATTCATGTCGCACCCCCGCTGGCAGCGGTTCGTGATCGCGATTGCCGGACCGGCAATGAATATCCTGCTGGCCGTAGGCCTCATGACAGCCGTGTTCATGGTGCGCTACGAACATCCTGTGTACCTGGATCAGCCCGCCGTCATCGGCTGGGTGCTGGATCATTCTGCCGCGGATAAAGCGGGCATCCAGCAAGGCGACAAGATCATAAAAATTGGTAACACCGAAAATCCAACATGGGAGCAAGTAGCTCCCAAGGTGATGCTTAGCCCAAATCAGCCGGTGGAATTGACGGTGCAGCGCGGAAGCGAATCGCTGCGTAAAACCATCGTACCCGAGCCTGCAGGGACGGAGCAGTTCGGCGAACCCGGGTGGGTTCCTCTGCAACCGCTGACAGTCACGGCCCTGGAAGACGGAGCCCCTGCGACGACCCAGGGCCTCAAGATAGGCGACGAGATACTCGCGGTGAACGATCAACCGCTGCGCTCCATTCTTTCCTTGAAGCGCATACTGCAACAGGTAAAAGACCAGCCTGTGAACTTGACGGTCATGCGCGACGGCAAGCAGCAGGTGCTGGTGATGAAGGCGGCCTTCAATGCCGACGCCAAGGAATATCGCCTGGGCTTCGCGTCGGAGCCGCTGCACATCGACAAGCTCTCGTTCGGTGCGGCACTCAGCAAATCCATCGAGCAGAACAAACGCTATTCCCTGCTCATCCTTGAACTCGTGCAGAAGATGGTGGAACGCAAGGTTTCCATTAAGCAGATGGAAGGGCCGATCGGCATCGCACGCGCTTCCGGACAAGCTGCACGACAGAAGGGCTGGACGCCGCTGATGGGCCTGATGGCCGCAATCAGTTTGAACCTCGGCATCTTCAACCTGTTCCCCATCCCCATTCTGGACGGCGGATTGATCCTACTGTTGTTCATCGAAGGATTGATGAGACGGGATATCAGCTTGCGTATCAAGGAACGCCTCTATCAGGCGGCGTTCGTCTGCCTCATCCTGTTTGCGGGCATGGTCATCTTCAACGACGTGATGAAGGCGTTGCCGGGAATCGCACAACACATCCAGTGACGGGCTTTGTAGCCAGACTTATGGGGTGCCTCGGCGCCCCATAAGTTTTTGTTCAAACAAGTCGTCATCGCGCTTCGCCTGCGGCGGGGTGTGCGTGATGGCGCTCAGTTCGCTCGGCGTAGCGGAAGCCCTCAGCCGGTCCAGCATCGCTTTAGCATCGGGACCGCCGCGTTAGAACCGAGAAGCAAAGGGCGCTATTTCGGAAAGTAGCCACCAGAAGAGGTCACATTGGCCTGTGACGGAGGATTTCTTGATAAACTGAAGGAATCCAGTATGGCCACTATCAAGCGTAGAAAATCTCAAACGGTTCAAATCGGCAAGGTTCGAGTGGGCAGCGATGCACCTGTCGTGGTGCAGTCCATGACCAACACGGATTCAGCCGACGTCCCCTCCACCTTGCAGCAGGTTGCGGCGCTGGCGCGCGCCGGTTCCGAACTTGTGCGCATTACCGTGAACAATGATGCGGCGGCGCAAGGCGTGGCTCCACTGGTCGCGCAGTTGCGGGACATGGGAATCGATGTTCCCATCATCGGCGACTTTCACTACAACGGGCACATCCTGCTGAAAAAGTATCCTGACTGCGCGCGTGCGTTGGCAAAGTACCGCATCAATCCCGGAAACGTATCGATCGGACGCAAGGACGACGACAACTTCCGCACCATGATCGAGGTCGCTGTCGAAAATCAGAAGCCTGTGCGCATCGGCGTGAACTGGGGTTCGCTCGACCAGGCTTTGCTGACACGCATGATGGACAGGAACAGTAAGCTTTCCGAACCGCTCGATGCGCGCGACGTAATGATGGAAGCCATGATGATAAGCGCGCTGCACTCCGCCGAGTTGGCGGAGCAGTACGGATTGCGCAAAGACCAGATCATCCTCAGCGCGAAGGTGAGCGGCGTCCAGGACCTGGTTGACGCCTATCGCGAACTCGCCAAGCGTTGCGACTACGCGCTGCACCTCGGACTTACCGAAGCAGGCATGGGCGCAAAAGGCATCGTAAGTTCCACCGCCGGACTCAGCATCCTGCTGCAGGAGGGCATCGGCGACACCATACGTGTTTCGCTCACGCCGAAGCCGAATGGCGATCGCACGGAAGAAGTCCTGGTCGCGCAACAAATCCTGCAATCGATGGGTATGCGCAGCTTCATGCCGCAGGTCACCGCTTGTCCGGGATGCGGACGCACGACGTCCACTTTCTTCCAGGAGATGGCGGAACAGATTCAAAGTTACATTCGCGAGCAGATGCCGGTCTGGAAGATGCAATACAGCGGCGTGGAAGAGATGAAATTGGCCGTGATGGGATGCATCGTGAACGGCCCTGGCGAATCGAAGCACGCGAATATTGGCATCTCGCTGCCGGGCACCTTCGAAGATCCCAAGGCTCCGGTGTACGTGGATGGACGGTTGATGCTGACATTGAAAGGCGACCACATCGTCGAGGAATTCCTCGTCATCCTGAAGGATTACGTTGCCAGCAGATACGCGCCACGCACGGGAAATGAACCGCCTCCGCCACCGAAAGCAGTGAACCCACTGCCTGTTTTGAATTAGTTGATTACGAGCAAAAGAAATACAGCCCTCCATCGTGGAGGGCTGTCTTAGTTTGTGTTCGAGGCGGCCCGTTTCCCAACGCACCGGAAAAAGACTAAGGAGAGCGGCGGGATCGGAGTGCTTCTCCCGGAAGCACAGGAATCTCAACTCGCATGTGCACCGCACTTTGGGGATGCCGTGCACCGGCAGGGCCACGCTGATGCTGGTTGGCATCGCGCGACCGGTCGCCGCTCTTCCTGCCACTCGCCCGCGACTGGCGCACCCAGGGCAGCGGAAGCCTTCAAGTTCACGCTGCCGCAGATCGGCCGCACACGAGCGAGTGCAGTTACACCTTGCTTGCCAATTCCAAAATTCCTACTGTGGCGGCAATCCACACACACCACGCTAATGTGTTCAACACGATTCGCACAGGGACGTTGTCGATAAAGTCATTCCACTTTGCATCCATAACCTTTTTCTCTTTTCTTGCCCGCACATCAATTTGGACGTCAGCCGATCAAGTTGGTTAGCCCGGTCTCACACTTTTCAATACGTGGAAGCGAATTAAAAAGTTCCAAACAATCTTGCGCTGCGCAAGAGAACAGCATGCGGCGTCCGGAAAGCGAACGAGAGGTGAGCACCAGCAAATCAGTAATAGGTGACTACGACGACCCAGTACACGGCGTTGGAATAGCTGGCGGATTTGGAAAAGCATACGCCGAGTGAATAGCCGCTGGCATTCTCGTTCTTCAAGCGATGCATGTTGCCCGGCAGTTTGTCGATCTCCGTCGCGGTGTACACGACTACATTGCTCGCGTTGGGAATCCTGGTGGCGGCTTGCGTCGAGAGATTGTCCGTGGCGGCCATTTCGCATGCCATCTGGCGAAGGCCGGGGCGCGGAATCAGCGGGAGCGGATGAGCGCGGACTCCCTCGCGAAGCTCGGTAAAGGCTGCAGCAATCCTTTTTTCGGCGCCGTCCACGCTTAGCTCCGGCAACCGATTGGCGAAATCCTCTGTGACGTAGATGGTCGATCCGCTGCGTACGACGCCGACGCCGATGGCGTTGTAGTCCGGGCTGAGCAGGTTGTGGCGATGCGGTGGCGAATTCATCAGCCCAACGTGCGCCTGCTCGATGTCGGAATCGAGGGCGACATTCTCTCCGCTGTAGTTGAAGTGCAAAGTGGTGGTGGCGACGCGTTGCTTTACGCCGAGTTCGCCCTCGAACTGATGCGCAATCGCCCGCTTCTCCGCCATCATAGAGGAATGTTGCCGCGCCACCCCCGCCAACCGCTCATCCAATGCCAGTTCCGGAAGTCCAGCCTTCACGCGTTCCCGATTCACCAGGTTCACGAGACGCTCTTCCGCGGCCGAATCAAACTCTTGAGCGGACGCCGTGAACGGGTTGGCGAGGGCGGCCAAGATAATGACGATGAAGAGAGCGAACATCCCATTCCTGGATGCATTTGCAAGTGGCTCAAACTTCCACAAGGTTTTCACAAGCAAGCTGCGATACAATCCGAGTTCCTTCACCAGGACAATCATGATCAATATTGTCATTATCTCCGCTATCACCGCTATTGTGGGCTTCGCGTTGGGCTGGTTGGCAAGCCGGGCGCAAACGGCCACGCTCACCGGTCGCGTGCAGGGCCTTGAACAGGAACTTGCCGCGAGCCGCGCCGACGTTGCCGGCGTTCGTCGCGAACTCGACACACGCTCCGAAGAAAAGAGCACGGCCCTGGCCGAACTCTCAGGCATGCGGGCCACTCTGGAGCAGGAGCGCAAGAACAACGACGAGAAACTCACGCTCTTGACGAATGCTTCCGTCGAGTTGCAAAACGCTTTCAAGGCCCTCTCTTCGGAGGCGCTGAAGAGCAACAACACGGCCTTTCTGGAACTCGCGCAGACGCAGTTGCAGACCTTCCAGCAGACCGCTGCCAGCGAACTCGAGGACCGCAAGAAAGCCGTCGAGACGCTGGTTAGGCCTATCGCTGAGTCGCTCGGCAAGGTCGATGAGCAAATCAAGGCTATGGAAGTGAAGCGCGCCGAGGCCTACGGAACGCTCACCAACCAGGTAGCGTCGCTCATCGGGACGCAAAACGATCTGCAACTCGAGACACGCAAGCTGGTGCAGGCCTTGCGCGCGCCGCACGTCCGCGGACGCTGGGGGGAGATACAGTTGCGCCGCGTGGTCGAGATCGCCGACATGCTTCCCTACTGTGACTTCACCGAGCAGCCCAGCATCAACACCGGCGACGGACGCCTTCGTCCTGACCTCATCGTGCGACTCCCCGGCGGCAAGCAGGTCATCGTAGACGCGAAAGCGCCGCTGCAAGCCTACCTGGAAGCGATGGAAGCGCCCGACGAAGATGCGCGCCGAGCGAAGTTGCTCGCCCACGCGAACCAGATCACCGACCACATGAACAAGCTCGGTGCAAAAAGTTATTGGGACCAGTTCGAATCCACGCCCGAGTTCGTGGTGATGTTCCTGCCGGGAGAAGTCTTCTTCAGCGCCGCGTTGGAACAGTTGCCTGCGCTGATTGAGATGGGAGTGGAGAAGAAGGTCATCCCTGCGTCTCCGACTACGCTGATAGCGCTTCTGCGCGCTGTGTCTTACGGATGGCGCCAGGAAAAGCTGGCCGAGAATGCGCAGAAGATCAGCGAGCTCGGACGCGACCTGTATGACCGTCTGCGCACCATGGCCGGACATTTCGAGAAAGTCGGCAAGGGACTCGACTCGGCAGTGAAGGGTTACAACGATACGGTGGGTTCGTTCGAGGGACGTGTGCTGGTAGCGGCGCGCCGTTTTGCCGAGCTCGGTCCGGCCACGAAGGAAGAGCTCAGCGAACTCGAACCCGTCGAGCGCAGCACGCGTGCGCTCTCGCCGCAGCTACCGCTTGTCGACAAAGCCAACGCATAAGTCGTCTACAGGAAAAAAGCCTCCGCCAAGGGGGCTTTTGTCTTGCAGGAAGGTAGGGAGTTATATGCCCGCTTCCAACCGTGACCGTGGATCAAGGTAGTCGCGCAGCGCGTCGCCGATGAAGTTGAAGCTGAGAACGGCGAGCATCACGGCGGCGGCAGGAAAGAGCACCAGATGCGGCGAGTCGAATAGGTGCGAGCGTCCATCGTTGAGCATGGAACCCCAACTCGCAATCGGCGGCGGCACGCCCAGTCCGAGGAAGCTCATCGTTGCCTCGGCCAGTACGGCTCCGGCCATTCCGATGGCGGCCTGCACGATGACAGGCTGCATGATGTTGGGAAGTATGTGCCGCGTGATGACCCGCAGGTCCGTTGCGCCCAGCGCACGGGCAGCCTCCACGTATTCTTTCTCGCGAGCGGCCAGCACCTGTGCCCGGACAAGTCGAGCGTAACCCACCCAGCCGCCAAGGATGAGCGCGAGGATGAGGTTGATCAATCCGGGGCCGAGGAAAGCGACGAAGGCGATGGCCAGCAGGATTCCCGGAAATGACAGGAAAGCGTTCATCACGATGACGTTGATGAAGCGATCGAACCAGCTTCCGTAATATCCCGCCAGCGAACCGATGATGGTACCCAGCAGCAACGAACCGGTGACGACGCTCACGCCTACCAGCATGGAGATGCGCGCGCCGAAGATGATGCGGGAAAAGATGTCGCGGCCGAGATCGTCGGTGCCGAACCAGTGCGCCTGGGAGGGGGCCACGAGGCGCGAAGGCAGGTCGATGTAAGCGGGGTCCTGCGGGGCGATCCAGGGCGCGAAGAGCGCGAAGCAGGCGAAGACCACGACGAGCACAGCGCCGATGGCCGCCAGCGGATTGCTGCGCCCTATCCGCTTCATGTTCGAGGTCAAGCCCGAGTTTGCGGTCGCCGTTGTCGCCATGGATTCACAAGAGCCTGTGATGCATTGTATCTGCGCGCAACCTCCGCGCGCGAGCGGTGTTAGGATGAATGCCCATTGGGAGGGCTGAATGTTGAAACCCACATTATTGCTCGCACTTCTATTTGCAACCCTGCCCAGTTTTGCCGGCGTGGTCTACACGGCGACGACGCGCACCGAACAGGGCGGCAAGGCGGAGAGTTCCACCGTGCACGCGCAAGTCAGCGGACTTGGCGCAAGGATCGAGTTCGTTCAAAACGACGCTCCGTTCCTTCCTCCCGGCGCATACC
>JBBRZF010000026.1:0-29053 GCA_038236965.1 Terriglobales bacterium
CCGTCCTTCATGAAGATTCCGCTGCCTACGAAAACTGCTTCCGCGCCAATCTGCATCATGAGCGCAGCGTCTGCCGGAGTGGCGATGCCGCCTGCGGAGAAATTCGGTACCGGCAATTTCCCCGTAGCGGCGACCATGCGAATGAGTTCGTAGGGCGCCTGGTGAACTTTGGCGGCGGCAAAAAGTTCTTGCGGAGTCATGACGGTGAGCGCGCGCATTTCCGAAACGATCTGGCGCATGTGCTTGACCGCGTGTACGACGTCGCCGGTTCCGGCTTCGCCCTTGGTGCGAATCATGGCAGCGCCTTCCGCGAGACGTCGCAAGGCCTCGCCGAGGTTACGCGCGCCGCAAACGAACGGCGTGGTGAAGGCATGCTTGTCCACATGGTGCGCTTCGTCGGCGGGAGTAAGCACTTCGGATTCGTCAATGTAATCGACGCCGAGTTCCTGCAAAATCTGGGCTTCCGCAAAGTGTCCGATGCGGCACTTGGCCATGACCGGGATGGAAACGGTGGCCATGATCTCTTTGATCATCTTCGGATTGGCCATGCGGGCGACGCCGCCTTCGGCGCGAATCATTGCCGGAACGCGCTCGAGCGCCATCACTGCGGTTGCGCCAGCCTTCTCGGCCACTTCGGCCTGTGCGGCGGACATGACGTCCATAATGACGCCGCCCTTTAGCATCTCGGCCAAACCGATCTTCAGTCGTAATCCATGATTTCCGTTGTCTTCGCTCATAAGAATATTCTCCAAAATCGAATACGCGCGCGGAAGTTCGCGCTCGGCGCAGGACTCTGCTGGGGTGGAACAATCTATTTTAGCGCAGAATAGCCGGATAAGACACGGCAGGAATCGGGCGCAGCTCGGCTCGCGGGAAAAGCAGGGCGAAACGTAGTTTCTGCTACGGCTGGTTACGGCTACGGCTGGTTGCTGTTACGGCTGGTTGCGTCCACTGGCCGCCGGTGTCTTTGCCGGGCAAGTGCCTGGCAAACATTTTTTCCGGATCGATGGCGATGAACTTACCTGTGCTGCGTGCGAGCAGAGTTCCCTCTTCGTTGCGAATCTCGGCGAGGTTGGTGTGAACGCGTCCGCGCACGGAGCGCTCGCGTCCTTCGATGATGAGCGGCTTGCCGAGTGGAACCGGCTTGAGGTACTCGACGGTCATCTCCTTGGTGAGGGCGATGACGTGGCGCAACTTGTTCACCTTGCCCATCGCCTCGTCGAGGATGGTGGCGATGACGCCTCCATGCGCGTGTCCCGGAGGCCCAACGTAGCGCTTGGACAATTTCATCTTGCAGACGAATGTTTTGCGAGCTTCGTCGAGGGTGAAGCGCAAGTGCATGCCGTCGGGATTATCAGGGCCGCAACCGAAGCAATGGTTCTTGGGAATCTTGATGTGCTTGGTGCCGTGTCCGTGGGCGGAGTTTGCGCGCATGAAGTTATTAAACACGAGGAATGGAGTTTTTTCAGCGGCGTGAGATTTCGATGAAGATTGGGCTATCAGCCGGGCGCTCACCGGACAGCGAGTGGGACTAGTAACTATCGAGCAACGGGTCTTGGTGTACTACTGCAGAAGTTTAGTTCGGGAACTCGACCTCTCCAGCCAGCGATCGACGATCGTCGATCGCTGGCTGGAAGACGAGAACCCACGACCAAAACTGTAAAGGATGTCCCGGGACAAACTGTTAAAGCATGTCGTGGGACTAGACACAAAAGAAGGCTTGAACGGGCCACCCGCCCGCAATTTTGTGCTTACTGGTAGATGGGGCTGAATCTCACAAGACCGGCACGTCATTTGTATCGACTCGCGGCAGCGCCAATGAATCATCAATCCCTACTCGCGCAATCGCAACTCTGGTCGTTAGGCCCACAGCACACAGCCGTTTTTCTAGATAGCAAGACAAGCTTTGGTTGTATGCGCCAAACGGATAGCACATTACCCAATCCTCAGTAGGAGCTCCCAAGAACTTGAGAAACTCGAGTGAGGAATCGACCTCACAGACTTGCTCGGCAACACTTAGACGATCCATCCAATAATGCCCGGCTCCGTGACTGCCCACATACATTCCGCAACCGATCATGGTTCGCAGTTGCTCAGGCCTCATGTACAACTCCGCCGCGAAAGTAGCAGCATCCACTGAGACGAATCGCTCGAACAGCATCTTCGCGAGCTCGTTACGCAGCACCTCCGGCAAGCCGTGCTGCAGCACGCGCTTTATGAAAATGGTTTCCTCTGTGTCCATCCGAGATGAATGTGCTAACTCGCTCCAATACGCCGAGAATGGCCGCACCTCGGGATGCTCTTGATGCTCGTCGATGTACGCGCGAATCTTGCGGATGACCGAGTTAGTATCCGAACTCGCCGCCAATATGAAATGAACACGATTCACATCAAGCAAGACTCCGTCCCTCACTGTCGCAACGGGTGGGAAGAACGATCCTTGCCAACCGCGCTCATATAAAAGCGGAAAGACAGACGAATAGTGGTCACTGTAGCCATCATCGAAGGTTAGCCAAGCCGCATTCTCAGGAAGTTCGGCTCCTTCCTTGCACGCGGCGATTACGTGCTCCGCCTTGACTACCTTGTAGTTCCTTGCGAGGTAATCTAACTGGCCGCGAAAAGTTGTTAACGACCGGCCTTTGATTCCAGGGTAGCGGGATCTGACCAGATCCCGGACATAGTGGTACATGATGATTGTGAGTGCCATTATTCTCGCCTGCGCGCCTCAATCACAAAACTGGAGGAAAAAGGCACCAGTTGGAAGTTCCTAAGCCCGATCTCAGCTACGGCAAGCGCAATCTCATTATGCAGCTCGGGGTGAGCGTCTTTCACGGATGTGGGCAAACCATGAAAATGAATTGGGAACAGATTCGACACCTCGAACCCGAAACGCTTTAGACGGTAGCTCAGATCAGCAGGCGAGTATTGGTAGCGCGTTTCCACGGATATGCCGGTAGCTGGGTGATGTGCAGGATGCGGATCAATTCGTTCAAGTTGATTCAATTTCACTCTTGCTTCTTCTAGGGTGGAACTTGTATTCAGTGCCATTGCTTCCGCTATCAGTAGGGCCAAAACGCCAGCTTCTGACTCCAAACGAGTAAATTCATTTAGTGAAAAGGCGTTGAAAAGTCGATTTCTTGAGCCTAGTACGATTGCGCCCTCAGGGCGCAGCGCGCGGGAACAAAGCCGGAGGAACTCATCGGTTTGCTCCGGTGAAATGTACTCTAGGAAGCCTTGAGCACTGATGATGTCAAAACTCTCGTCCTGAAAGTTACTATTCAGAATAGATCCCGTTATGAATCGCGCGGTCACGTTAGACTTGATAGCGTTTGCTTCGCACGCGGCAATCATCTCTTCCGCGAAATCTATTCCCTCGGCCTCAAGCCCCATCTGGGCAACCGCAATCACCAGTTGTCCAGTGCCGCAACCCACATCCAAAAAATGCTTCGCGTTCGGAGTACGGCTTATCACGTCGATCACGGCCCGATTCCGGCCTTCGATTACGTTGTAACTTCGCGAACGCTCCACTGATTTCTCCTGCCACTCACTGGCGGCAGAGCGGAAGTACTTACGCGTTTGTTCTTGTTGGTTCACTATTCCCTCGATTATGAGCATATCCAACAATACCGAAGAAATGAAGGGTGGTGTAGTGCACCCCTCTAAACTAGACACAGAGCGCCTCGGTTTTTGTTAGCGCCGGGTTGGCTCTGAAAGTAAGTGAGGTTGGTTGACAGAGTGGTGCGCATGTTGCCGCTGCTCACGAATTCCCTTTTTCCGCGTCGAACGTGTATAAGTGCGCTTTAACTCGAACTTTGTAAACGGGGAGAACATTCGTGTCTTCACTGCGCGCGGTGCTTTGCGCCGCCTTGGTAGCCCTCTTAATTGTTCCGTCGGCCTTGATGGGACAGCAGAAACAGCAATCTCCAACCCAAGCTCAGCAACAGGTCGAGAAGCAGAAGGAATCGACCGCGCCGCAACCCGGCAACGTTACGCCCGCTCCGGCGAAGTCCGCAAAACCCGCCAAGGGCGCCACTAAGACGGAAAAGGCCGCGGAGAAGAAATCCGAAGCCGCAAACACCGACGCGAATAAAGACGCCAAGAAGGAAGATGAAAAGCCGAAGGACCCTTGGTCCAGCGGTACGTTTACCGGACTTCACTGGCGCAACATTGGTCCGGCGACCACTTCCGGACGCGTGCTCGATATCGCCGTGAATCCGAAGAACCGCGCGCAGTTCTATGTTGCCAGCGTGGGCGGAGTCTTTAAGACGAACAACGCCGGCGCGACCTGGATTTCCCTGTTCGACGGCGAAGGTTCGTTCTCGATTGGCTGCATCACGCTTGACCCGAAGGACCCGAACACGGTCTGGGTAGGTTCGGGCGAACGCAACTCGCAGCGCTCGGTGAGCTATGGCGACGGCGTCTATCGCTCTGACGATGGCGGCAAGACTTGGAAGAACATGGGGCTGAAAAGCTCGCAGCACATCGGCAAAATCATCGTGGACCCGCGCAACTCGAACATCGTGTTTGTGGCCGCGCAAGGGCCGCTCTGGAGCGCTGGTGGCGATCGCGGTCTCTACAAGACGGTCGATGGCGGCAAGAGCTGGAAGCAGGTAATAAAGATCAGCGAGAACACGGGCGTGACCGACGTTGCGTACGACTTCGATAATCCGGACATCATGTACGCGGCCAGCTATCAGCGTCGCCGCCATGTGTGGACGGTCATCGATGGCGGCCCCGAATCCGCGCTTTGGAAATCGACCGACGCGGGCGAGACCTGGACGAAGCTGAAGAACGGCCTGCCCACGGAAGACATGGGCAAGATAGGCATCGCCGTTTCTCCGGCGGATACGAACACGGTTTATGCCTACATCGAGTCGGTGAACGGCAAGGGCGGCATCTTCCGCTCGCAGGATAAAGGTGCAAGCTGGGAGCGTCGCAATCCCTACGACACGACGGCGCAGTACTACGCCTACCTCTGGGCCGATCCGAAGAACGTCGATAAGTTCTACCTGCCAAACTTTCACGTAATGGTTTCAATGGATGGTGGTAAGACACTGAATCCGCTGCCCTCCAAGTATCGTCACGTGGACAACCACGCCATCTATATCGACCCGGACGACACCAAGTACATGCTGGTCGGCGGCGATGGCGGCGTCTATGAGACATTCGACGGCGGCCAGAACTGGGGCTTCAAAGACAACCTGCCCATCACGCAGTTCTACGATGTGGCGGTGGATATGTCGCAGCCGTTCTATTACGTTTATGGCGGCACGCAGGATAATTACTCGCTGGGCGGCCCTTCGCGGACCAGGAACGCCAGCGGAATTGCCAACTCGGATTGGTTCGTTACGCAGGGCGGCGACGGATTCCGCTCGCAGATCGATCCGGTCGATCCCAACACGGTTTACGCCGAATCGCAGTACGGCGGATTGGCTCGCTTTGACCGTCGCTCGGGCGAGTCCATTGGCATACAGCCTTCCGAGGGCAAAGGCGAGCCTCCGCTGCGCTGGAATTGGGATTCGCCGATCCTGGTGAGCGCGCACAATCACACGCGCCTGTACTTTGCGGCAAATCGCGTCTTCCGTTCGGAGGACCGTGGCAATTCGTGGAAGGCGATTTCTCCCGACCTTTCGC
The DNA here is from genome assembly GCA_038236965.1 of Terriglobales bacterium. Taxonomy (GTDB): domain Bacteria; phylum Acidobacteriota; class Terriglobia; order Terriglobales; family Acidobacteriaceae; genus JBBRZF01. The sequence continues at coordinate 5,635 of JBBRZF010000026.1, forward strand.
GCCAGATCGATCGCAACAAGTTGCCCATCATGGGCAAGGTCTGGGGCCCGGACGCAGTTGCGAAGAATGCTTCGACGTCTTTCTACGGAAACATTGTCGCTATGGCGGAGTCTCCTAAGAAAGACAACGTGCTCTACATCGGCACCGACGATGGACTGATACAGGTCACGGAAAACGGTGGCGAGTCGTGGACGAAATATGAGAAGTTCCCCGGCGTGCCGGACAACACTTACGTCAGCCGTCTGGCCGCTTCGCGCTTTGACGACCGCACGGTTTATGCGTCGTTTGAGAATCATAAGCAGGGAGATTTCAAGCCTTACCTGCTGAAATCGACCGACGCAGGAAAGAGCTGGACCTCCATTGCAGGCAATCTGCCGGATAACGGCCCGGTGCTGGCCTTCGCGGAAGATACGGTGAACTCGAACCTGCTGTTCGTGGGCACCGAATTCGGCGCGTACTTCTCCAACGACGGCGGCAAGAAGTGGGTGCAGCTCAAGGGCGGACTGCCGACGGTCGCGGTACGCGACATCGTGGTGCATCCGCGCGAAGGCGATTTGATCATCGCCAGCTTCGGACGCGGCTTCTACGTGCTCGACGATATTTCGCCGCTGCGCACGATCACGCCGGAGATGCTGAACCACTCGGCCACCGTCTTTCCGGTGAAGGACACCATGATGTACATGGAGGCCTTTCCTCTTGGCGGACGCGGCAAGTCGTTCCACGGCGACAACTTCTACACGGCGGATAATCCACCTTACGGCGTGAACTTCACGTACTACATGAAGGACAAGCTGAAGACGAAGAAGGAAGCGCGCCAGGAGGCGGAGAAGGAAGCGGCCAAGAAGAATCAGCCGATCACCTATCCTGCAAACGACGCGTTGCGTGCGGAAGCCGAGGAAGAGGCGCCAAGCGTTTTCTTCACCATCGTGGACGCGCAGGGCAAGCCTTTACGCCGCATTTCGGCGCCGAACAAGGATGGCATCAATCGCGTGGCATGGGACTTCCGCTATCCGAATCCCGCGCTTCGCAATGAGGCGCAGCAGTCGGAAGGCGATGAAGACTGGCCGGCCGACCGCTCCACCGGACCGCTGGTGATGCCGGGCAAGTACGGCGTCATGATGTCGCAAAAGGTGTATGGCAAGATATCCGACCTGACGCAACCTCTGTGGTTCAACGTCGTCGCCGAAGGCTCGATAGGGATGAAGGCGGAAGATCACCAGGCGCTGCTCGAGTTCCAGAACAAGGTTACGCGACTGTATCGCGCGGTGAACGGCGCAACGCATACGGCGGATGATCTTCGCGCGCAACTGAAGCAGATCAAACGTGCGTTGAACGAAGTGCCGTGGGCCGATCGCGGATTGTCGAATCGCGCGGATGCCATTGAAACGCAATTGAACGAGATACAGCGGCAACTCCGCGGCGACGTCGCACTGACGGCCCGCAACGAGAATGTGCCGACCTCGATCCAAGGGCGCGTTCAAGGCATCATGGGCGATACGCGTATGACCATACAGCGTCCGGCGCAGGTTCACGTCGATAGCTACAACGTGGCCGCGCAGGAATTCACAGGAGTGCTGGCGCATCTGCACACGCTGGTGGAGACCGATGTGCGTTCGCTGGAGAAGGATATGGAATCCGCCGGGGCCCCTTGGACTCCGGGCCGTATTCCTACATGGAACGAGCAGTAGATAATCTGTTACTTAAGTGAAAAGCCCGGCGAGAAATCGCCGGGCTTTTTCGTTGCGTGAAATTCTTGCGCGGAGACCGATCATCCAGCCTTGGGCAGTTGGCCTGATCGATGGTCTCCGATTATTTCGAAATGGACGAGGCTGGAGCAAAAGTCGCATTCGGCTTCGTTGTCGCCCTTCTGCACATTCGCGTTCGCCACGGGAAATGTGCGAAGACATTCCGGGCATGTCACCGCAATCATTCCCTTATCGTTCCTCACCCAAACGGCGGCTTTGCTTGGTCGGCCAGACCTTGGGCGGGTAGGAAGCTCCTGCAAAAGCTCAAGAATCTTTTCGAATAATTCGGACGGGTGGTACTCACCCTTGGAAAAGAAGGCATCAGCCAGCACGCTCTGCGGCACCGACAGCCCGGAAAACTCGCCGGAAATGGCAATCACCGGGATGGTAGGAAAACGGCGGCGGACCACGGACAGGAACTCGAAGCCGTTCATGTTGGGCATCTTCAGATCGGAGATGATGATGTCGGGCAAGGACTGCTTCAGAGCGGCCAGTCCCTCGAACCCGTCTTCCGCGCAGAGCACGTAGTAACCTTGGCCAGACAGCAAAAGTTTGCCAAACTCGCGCAAACCAGCATCATCTTCGACGATCAATATTCGGTATTGAAAACCGCGTGTTCCCACGTTAACTCCGGGAGCAAACAACGTTCTACACAATACGCCTATATCGTCCCGAAAGCCACGCTGCTACTGTATATAGAGCCGCGCCATTTACCGCCTTTGGCCTGCCTTATTTTCCTCAATGGCCGCGCAGGAATTCGCCGGAGCTGGCGCATCTGCGCACGCTGGTGGAAACCGATGTGCGTTCGCTGGAGAAGGATATGGAATCCGCCGGAGCCCCGTGGACTCCGGGCCGTATTCCGACGTGGAACGAGCAGTAGATAGTCTGTTACTTAGACGAAAAGCCCGGTGAGAAATCGCCGGGCTTTTTCGTTGCGTGAAACCACTGCTTTAGGTGGCGACGGCGATTCTTCCATGGTCTCCGATTATTTCGAAATGGATGAGGCTGGAGCAAAAGTCACATTCCGCTTCGTTGTCGCCCTTGAGCACATTCGACACAGGAAAAGTTCGCAGACACTCTGAGCATGTCACTGCTATTAAGCCTTTGTCGTTCTTCACCCATACGGCAGCTTTGCACGGCTTGCCACTTCGGGGGCGGGTAGGAAGTTCCTGCAACAATTCGGCAATTTTTTCGAATAATGCCGAGGGCTGGTACTCTCCCTTTGAAAAGAAGGCGTCGGCAAGCACACTTTCTGGCACCGACAGGCCGGAGAACTCACCCGAGATGGCGATAACCGGGATACTGGGAAAGCGACGGCGCACGACCGAGAGGAACTCAAAACCATTCATGTTCGGCATCTGCAAGTCGGAGATGATGATGTCCGGCAAGGAGTGCTTAAGGGCAGCCAGACCCTCGAAGCCGTCTTCAGCGCCGAGCACCTCGTAACCTTGGGCTGCAAGCAGAAGCGTGCCAAATTCCCGCAGGCCAGCATCATCTTCGACGATCAATATTCGGTACTGAAAACTACTAGTTGCCAAATCAACTCATTTCCAAGAAGAAGCCGAATCTGTTGTACTCAGGATACCCTAAAACGCCTCTGGAAACCGCAGTGCTGCTGAATATAGGATACCGCCTCTCCTTTGCCCTGCATTTACCCTCAATTCATCGAAATCGACCGCTCGTCTCGTGCTCCAAAAGGCGGCCTTGACGCATCTATAGAACCTCAGAGCTATGCCGACTCTTGCACCCCATGTCGCTCCTAAGCTGACGCCCGGCGGCGGCGGACGCGGTCCTACGCCTCGTGGACCGCGCGGAGGAGGCGGAGGCGGTGGAGGTCGCGGGGATGGCGACCGCGCACCTGATTACACCTGGCGTCTGAGCAAGTACCGCATGGGATTGTTCTTTACCATTGCGTCCATCACCATGATCTTCATGGCGTTGACTACTCTTTACATGGCGCGACGCGCGGGTAGCCGTTACGACGTGCTGACCGGCGAATTCCTGACGGACTGGATCCCGGTGTCGCTGCCCATCCGACTGTTGCTCTGCAATACCGCGGTCCTGCTGTTGAGCAGCTTTACCGTGGAAAAGGCGCGACGCGCAGCCGTTCTGGAAGCCGCGCTGATTCCCGCAAGTCGCATTCCCGGCATCGCGCTCATACGTGAAACTTCCATACACTGGGTTCGGGCGACCACGGCTCTCGGCTTTGGATTTCTGGCGGGACAATGGTTCGCGTGGCGGCAACTGGCCGCGCACGGAACGCTGGTCAGCACGGGGCCTGCGAGCTCGTTCGTCTATATACTAACGGGCGCTCACGCCGTGCATCTTGCTGGAGGACTGATCGTGCTCGTCTATGCCTGCGTGGCACCGCTGCTGCATCGCTCCATCGAGGCACGACGCATCACCATCGACGTCACCGCCATTTATTGGCACTACATGGGCGCGTTGTGGATTTACATTCTCGCCCTACTTTGCTTCCTGCACTGATGCCGGTTTGTTCTGCGCTTCTCTCACCATTTATAATCGTAAGATTCAGTAGCCGCCCGGAACCATCTAGAGGGCCCGCACTCTTGCGGATGCCCGCAGCCCGGCTACTGTCCGGTCCCCATGTCCCTGGAAGAGATCATCGTTCGTGGCGCGCGCGTCCACAACTTGAAGAACATCGATTTCGAGATTCCCCACAACACCCTCACGGTGGTGACGGGAGTCTCGGGATCAGGAAAGTCCTCGCTCGCCTTCGACACCATCTATGCCGAGGGCCAGCGCCGCTACGTGGAATCGCTCTCTGCCTACGCGCGCCAATTCCTTGAGCGCATCGAGAAGCCCGACGTCGATCTGATAGACGGCATCGCTCCGGCGGTCGCCATCAAGCAGAAGAACCAGACCCGCAATCCGCGCTCGACCGTGGCCACCGCGACGGAAATCTACGATTACCTGCGCCTTCTCTATGCGCGCATCGGCCATACTTTTTGCATACAGTGCGGCGCGGAAGTGAAGAAGGACACGGTGGACGAGGTTGCCGAGCGCCTGCTCGCTCTCGGTGAAGGCACGCGCCTCAACGTGCTCTTCCCTCTCATCCCCATGCCGGCTCCGGCCGAGCCTGAAAAGAAAACGCGCGGACGCAAGAAGAAGGTTGTTACTCCCGAAGAATCCGAGCGCATGAAGGAGCGTCTCTTCGAACTGCGCAAGCGCGGATTCATGCGGCTCTATCAGGATGGGAAAATATTCGAATTCTCCACGCCCGAGTCGCTGCTGGATGTGGATTTCGCGAAGCCCGTCTTCCTGCTCGTCGATCGCATCGTGGTCGCGTCAGACATTCGCGCGCGCATCGTGGACGCCGTTGAAAGCGGATATCGGGAGGCCAGCGAGGTTGTCTTCGAAACCGTGCCTCGCGCTGCGGAGGGTGGCAGTGTGGCCGCGCCTGAACGTCTGCGCTTTTCGCAGCGCTTCGAGTGCAAGGCCTGCAATCTTCGCTACGAAGAGCCGGAGCCGCGCCTGTTCTCGTTCAACAATCCTTTTGGCGCGTGTCCCAAGTGCCAGGGCTTCGGCAACACTATCGATTTCGATCTCGACCTGGTGATTCCGGACAAGAGCAAGTCCATCGCAGACGGCGCGATTGAGCCCTGGACCAAGCCGAAGTACAAGCCTTTGTGGACGGAGGCGAAACGCTACGCGAAATCGATGGGCATTCCGACCGACGTCCCCTGGGTGGAACTCGAAGCCGAAGATAAGCGACGCATCGTGGAAGGCGACGGCAAGTTCCACGGCGTGCGCGGATTCTTCGCGCATCTCGAGCGCAAGAAGTACAAGCTGCACGTGCGCGTATTCCTCAGCCGTTATCGCGGATATTCGCTTTGTTCGACTTGCAATGGAACGCGTCTGCGCCCGGAAGCGCGACAGGTGCGCGTCGCGGGAACCAATATCTGCCAGGCCACGGCATTCACCGTTGAGGACGCGGCGAAGTTCTTTACTGGGCTGCAACTCTCCGAGCAGGAGTTCGGCATCGCCGGAAAGTTGCTCGAAGAAATTCAGGAGCGCCTGCGCTTCCTGAACGACGTTGGCTTGGAATACCTCACGTTGAACCGGTTGGCCTCGACGCTTTCCGGCGGCGAAGCACAACGCATTCAACTGGCGACCTCCCTGGGTTCGCAACTGGTGGGAACACTCTACGTTCTCGACGAGCCCTCTATCGGACTGCATAGCCGCGACACCGCTCGCCTCATTAAAATCCTGCATAACCTGCGCGACATTGGCAACACCATCCTCGTCGTGGAACACGATCCGGAGATCATGCAGGCCGCAGACCGCATCCTCGACCTTGGCCCGGGCGCGGGCGAAAACGGCGGCAAGGTGATGGGCGCAGGCACCTACGCGGAAATCAAGAAGATGAACTCGTCGCTCACCGGACGCTATCTGAATGGCGACCTGCACATACAGATTCCGCAGACGCGTCGTAAACCGGGCGCACAGCAGATCAAGATCACGGGCGCGCGCGGACACAACTTGAAAGGCATCGATATCGCCTTCCCGCTCGGCATGATCGTCGCCGTCACGGGCGTTTCCGGTTCCGGCAAATCCACGCTCGTACACGACGTGCTCTATCACGGCGTCGCGGCGGAAAAGCGTCAGACCACCGGCGTCGTTTCCGATGGTTCGTTCAGCCGCATAGAGGGCGAAGACTTCGTCGACGAAGTGGTATTGGTCGATCAATCGCCCATCGGTCGCACGCCGCGTTCGAATCCCGTCACCTATATCAAGGCCTTCGACCCCATACGCGAACTGTTCGCTTCCCTGCCGGAATCGCAAAAGCATGGATACGCAGCCGGACATTTCTCTTTCAACATTCCCGGCGGACGCTGCGAAGGCTGCCAGGGAGACGGCACGGTTACGGTGGAGATGCAGTTTCTCGCCGACGTCGAACTGCTCTGCGAAGACTGCAAAGGAACGCGCTACAAATCGGAGATTCTGGCCGTCCACTATCGCGGAAAAAACATCCACGAAGTGCTCAACATGACCATCAAGGAGTCGCTGCAGTTCTTTGCGGGCGTGCCGAAGATAGTGGACAAGCTGAAGGTGTTGGAGGAAGTAGGACTCGGCTACCTGCGGCTTGGGCAGTCGGCCACAACGCTCTCGGGCGGAGAAGCGCAGCGCATGAAGCTTGCCGCGCACCTGCAACCGCGAGGACGCGAAAATATCACGCAGGAAGACGGCACCGTCGTGAAGCGCAAATCGCGCATGTTATACATCTTCGACGAGCCAACGACGGGCTTGCACTTCGACGACGTAAGCAAGCTGCTGGCCGCCTTCCGCCGCTTGATCGACGCGGGCGGCTCCATCGTGGTCATCGAGCACAATCTGGACGTCATCAAGGTCGCCGACTGGGTCATCGACCTGGGGCCGGAAGGTGGAGACCGCGGCGGACGACTGGTTGTGGTGGGAACGCCGGAAGATGTCGTACAGTGTGAAAAGTCTTACACCGGACAATGGTTGTCGCGCATCCTACCTGTAAACGGGAACTCTGCCGACCATGCGGAACAAGGTTAGCTTCGGGCTGTTGACGATGGCCGTACTGATGGCCTGCACTTCGCTGCGTGCGCAACAGATTCCCAAGGCGCCGAAATCCGCGCAGGCGAAACCCCCGGCGACACACAAGCGCGTTTCGAATACTCAACGGGTGGAAGCGGCCATCGAGAAAAAGGATTGGGCGACCGCCGAATCCCTGCTGAACGACGCCGTCAAAGACGATCCTAAGAATTACCAGGCGCTGTTCTATCTCGGCTACGTTTACAACGCGACCGGACGTAGCGCGGAAGCCATTGAGGCCTATCGCAAGGCTGTCGCCGTGCAGCCGGGAGTCATCGAAGTCAATCTGAATCTGGGCATACTGCTGGCACAAAAGGGTTCGCCCGAGGCGGCGAAGTATCTGCGCCTCGCCATGCAGGAGAAGCCCACGCCCGAGCAGAAACAGGTGTTGGCCTCGGCGTGGACGCATCTTGCGGAAGCGCTGGCGGAGAGCGACTACGCCACATCCGCCGATTGCTACGAGCGCGCCGCCGAACTGCTGCCGAAGGAATCGTCGATCCGCGTCGAGCTAGGACGCCTTCACGAAAAGCACAAAGACATGGCCGGCGCCGAACGCGAATACAAGAAGGCGCTTGCCGTCGATCCCAAGTCGGCGAACGCGCTGGCCCTGCTCAGCAATTTCTACATGCGTACCCGCAAGCTGCCGGAGGCGGAAAGCACCCTGCGCGAATTTCTGCAGTTGCATCCGGACAACGTGGCTGCGCACGTTCAATTGGGACGCGTGCTGGCGGCTCAGAATAAGGACGAAGCCGCTGCCGCTGAACTGAAGATCGCGCTGGACGCAGACCCCAACGACCTGGACGCGCTGAGAGTTTTGGCCGAAACGCAGCTTACCTCCAAGCAATACGTGGTTGCCGAAGCCAGCTACCGTCGCCTGGTCGCTGCGTTTCCAAAGGACGCGGAGGCGCACTTCGGGCTTGGGACCTCCCTAATGCGTCAGGCGAAGTATCCGGAAGCCAAGACGGAGTTGCTGGCCGCGGTGAAAATCAAGGGCGACCTCGCAGAAGCCTATAGCGACCTTGCGCTGGCTGCGGAGAACGATAAGGATTACAACCTGGCGCTGCGCGCACTTGACGCCCGCGCAAAATTCTTGCCCGACACGCCGGGAACGATCTGGATTCGCGCGACCACGCTCGACCATCTCGGAGCAATGAAAGAAGCTTCTGAACAATATAAGAAGTTCCTCGCCGTGGATGAGGGCAAGTTTCCCGACCAGGAGTTCCAGGCAAGGCATCGCCTGATCGCCATCGACCCGGAGAGCCGGGCGAAGAACGAAAAGAAAAAGTAGATGCGAATGAGATATTCCATTTGCGCGATCGTCCTTGCACTATGCTGCGCGGCCACGGCAAAAGATAAGCCACAAACTGCGGCAGAGCTGCGTGCCATGGCGGACGTCAGCAGCGGGGAGCCATGCACGCATATCTGCATGGATGCCGCGCGCGCACTCGTCGAAGAGGGGAACGGTTTCTACACCTCCGGCGACGTAGTGAAGGGCCTGCAAAGCATGACGGACGCGATCAACTACGCGGGCAAGGCCACCGAACAAGCCATCCAATCGAAGAAGAAGCAGAAGCAAACAGAGATCGCGCTGCGCAAACTGGAAAAGCGAATGCTCGATATCAAAGAGACGCTGAACTTCGAGGACAAGCCTGCGGTGCTGGAACTCGCTGACAGAATCGACAAGCTCCGCGTACGCATCCTGGCATCGATGTTCGACCTGGAGCCTCCCACGGAAGCAATTCCACCTCCCAAGGAGAACAAATGAAACGCGCCTCCATCTGGCTGTTCGTCTTCTGCGTGCTGATCACGACGTTTGCTTCTGCCCAGCGCCGCCGCGATCCGCTGAACGAGAAGGAATCAGACCAGCTTCGCGAGACGGCTGTCGAGCCGCTGAAACGCATGCGCCTTCTCATCGGTTTTGCCAGGACACGCATGGACACCATCCAGCAAATGCGCGCCAATACCAAGCTTCTCGGCCCGGAAGGCTCGGAGCAGATACGTAAATTGCTGGAAGACATTGCCGCCATCGTGGACGAAACGGACGAGAATTTCACCACCTACAACGGCAAGAGCAGCGACTTGCGAAAACCGCTTCACCAGATGGTGGAAACGGATACCGATTTCCAACTCAGACTTCGTACCTTGAAGGAAACTTCCTCGCCCGAAGAGTTGCGGACCTACGGCTTCGCACTTGAAACGGCGATCGATTCGGTGAACGCCAGCGCCGATTCTGCCCGCGCCATGCTGGATGAACAGAACGCTTCGCGCGGAAAAGAAAAGCCCCTCACCGCCAAGGAAGAAGAGAAACAGCGCAAGCAGGAAGAAAAAGAACTGAAAGAGCGCGAGCGCCTAGACGAGAAGGAAAACAAGAGGAAACTACCCTGTCCCGCGCCGTGCTAACCTGTGTGAATACGGACAGTTTTGAAGCGGTGACGGACTTTTGAAGGAATCCCTTTTACTCATTCTGCAGGATACTTATCGGGACTTGCGCCCGCGCGCGCCCATGCCCGAATTCCAGGTGCAATTCTATCCCTTCGCCAATGTGAACAACACCATCCGTCTTCGCGAAGGTGTTTTGAAGATTCGCTTCAGCGATCTGCTGGAAGGCGCGCCGGAAAATATCCTGCGCTCCATCGCACACATCCTGTTCGCCAAAATCTACCGCAAGCCGATCGAGACGATTCATTCCACAAGGTATAGGCGCTTCGTCTCCTCGCACGACATGAGCACCAAGGCGCACCTCGTCCGGCAGATGCGCGGGCGCAAGCGTATCGCTTCCGCCCAAGGACACGTTTACGACCTGGAAACCATCTTCGACGAACTCAATGTGCGTTTCTTCTATGGACTGCTGGCGCGTCCGCAGATGACGTGGAGCCGCGACCATTCGCGCAACGCGCTCGGACATTACGATCCCGCGCACAACGCCATCGTCGTCAGCAAGATCTTCGACCATCCGCGCATTCCGAAGTACGCCATCGAGTACCTGGTCTATCACGAGATGCTGCATCTGAAGCATCCGGTAAAACTCAACGGCAGTCGGCGATGCGTCCACGGCAAGGAATTCCAAGCCGAAGAAAAACTCTTTCCGCAACTTGAAGAGGCGAAGGCGTTCCTGAAAAGATTGTAGTTACAACTCGATCTGATGAACAGCTTCGGTCAGGCGCGCCAGTTCTTGCATGTCTTGCGGCGTTACGCGCTCTACCTTCCACACCACCCAGCGTTCTCTTTCGATATCCGTGAAAGGGATCGCCTCCAGCAGGACAGCGGATTCCTTCAGCGAAGGACACAGCAGCAGAACCGCCAGCAATGCCGGACGCGTGCGCGGTAGCGGAGAGAGAATGACCTCTAACCATTTATGGGCGGACACTTCCGCCGCCAATGGCGTTTGCGCGATAAGAGCGGTCAAGTCAGGTGCGGGAGCCGGATCGAGTTCCGCTCCGCCCAATACTTGCAGGTAGTGGCCCTCTATCTGAGCGGCACACAACGGGCAGCGTCCGTTGAGCGACTTCGGAACCTGCAATCGCAATTCATTCTCAAAGGGCAGGCCACGCATGCGCACCAGAATGCGAGAGAACATTCCCACCGCCGAATCGCGCAATTTGTGGTACGCAGGCATGTCGAAGAACCTTCTCCTGAAGTTTGGCGAGTGTATCAGAGAGTGCGCGCTTCTCTAAGGAAACGTAGCGCGCACATTACTTTCGTAATGAAGGCCTGGGGAAGCGATGGGAGCGAGCCTAAGCGGCGATGGTGATGGTTCTTTCCTCGGCTACGGCCGCTATGGTCTCGGGGGTTGCCATTACGCGATAGAGCGGAACCGAGCCGGTTGCGACGCGTTTCTTGTAAGGATATTCGCCGGTGAGGAAGTCGCAGGTCAGCCCTGCAGCCAGGGAGCGGGCCGTGACCTCGTAAACCAGCAGCTGTCCGGGCGAGAGCGAAGACCAGCGCACGTCGTAATACACGGTGTAGAAGTGGCGAACATTCTGGTGCCGGAAGGTCACCACGGCGGCGACCAACTCTCCCGCCGTTTCGTAGGTGAATATCTCGCAACTAGCGGGGTCGGCTGCGGCGACGCGCACCATGAACTCACGGCGACGTTCGTCGGTGAAGAGATTGCCCTGTGGCGTAGGTTGCGCCGACTTGCGTTCATAGATCAACTTGAGCAGCGCGGAGCTGCTGCCGTCGTGCTGCCGCAAGGTGATTCCCTTTCGCAACAATTTGCGCTCGCGACTCTGTAAACGTGAATGGTGCTCGCGGAATTCCGCGGCGGTCACGTCTGAAGGGCTTGCGTAAAGCGAGTTGCAGAATGGTTGCGGCTCAAACTCGGCCCAGCGCCGCTGCGCCAGTTCGCCGCGCAAGCTGTAGAAGTCCAGCGGCAACGACAACGAAGCCAACTCGCCCCACGCGTGGCGCAATACGTTTCCATCGCCTTCCTGGAGAACGTCGCGATAATCGAACAGCTCTTCCCCGATAAGTCCAAGGCTGGTTCCTCCAGCAGAGAGCGCCGCCGGTATAATCGCCAACCCGGAGTCGGATTCCGCCAGCACGATGCGCGGAGCCGCCGTCGTTGCGAACATGGACAAGGCCATTCGCGTCCAGTGAAAGCTCTGGAAGATCGACGGCACAGCAAACCGCTCCCAGCGTGACTTCATCCGGTCGAGTGCATGCACGTCGCTGGCGATGATGGAACGGAACAAGCAAGGCCCCTGGTGAGAATCCAGTACTGGTTGTTAGAAGCACCGAAGCGCGTTCGGGTTCTCCCGGTGGAGGCGCGAAGTTATTTGTGTTGGGATGAGCCGTCGCGGGAGCGGGTTTACGGCGCGCGATTCCCGCAGAGGGATCCAATAGAAAAAGGAGAGGCAGGTTCTCCTCTCCTTTCTCCTTCTTTGGGCTCGGTTAGTAGAGTCTGAAATTGACCTCTACGTTGATCTGAACGGCGACAGGTTTGCCGTCTTTCATCGCAGGCTCGAACTTCCAGTGGCGAACTGCTTCCATCGCCTTCTGGTCCAAACCCATGCCTAGGCTGCGCGCGATCTTCACGTCGCGAGGCTGGCCATCGGGACCAACAACAAGCCACAAAACTACAGTTCCCTGGTACTTCGCCTTGCGGGCTTCTTCCGAGTACTCAGGGTCAGGCGTATTGAGCGCGCGCGGAGCGGAGACACCGCCGCCGACGCGGAACACGCCACCACCTATACCGCCGCCGCGTCCCGGACCAACGCCAGGACCGGTGCCGGATCCGACGCCGCCGCCGCTACCCGAACCAATGCCGCCGCCCGAACCTGTTCCGTTCGAAGCCGGGCCGGAAGGGATCGCAGACTTGGGATCGCCAAAGTTCGGCATATTGTTCGAAGCCATCTTCACCTGCGGAGGAATGACCACCGTGGGTTCCACTTCAAGTTTCGGATGGTCGTTGCGCACAATCATCGCCGGAGGCGTGATCTGTTCCATCGAAAACTTAGGCAGCTTGCCCTTGGGCGCCTGAAGCTTGTCGCGATCGCCGCCGCCGCCACCGCCACCGATCTGGTCGTTCCTTTTGTTCGAAAGCGGCATGTATTCGGAGATGTCCGGCGCGACCAGCATCACGTGCTCGTCGTTGACTACCTGCTTGGCCACCTTGGCTCCGGCAACGGTGGCGCCGATAATTCCGGCTATAGCCAACACGTGCAATCCCATCGAGAACCAATTGCCCTTTTTGCGATAGTTGTACTCGCCCCATATCTCGCGCACACGGACGGGGCGCGATGTGAGCTGCAACGGCGGCAGCTTTTCGGGAAAGAAAGTGTCGTGGAAATTGCTCGTCAACGACTGCCAAAGGCCCTGTTCCAGGTTCTCCTTGGGCAGAAGGTGGAGCTCGGGGACATCATCCTTACGGGGAATCAATACCAGGTTTGACATAAGTCTCTAAGTTCGGCCCTTCATCCGCGGCTTAATTCGACGCCTCTGCTGGAAACATATGCACATTCACTGCCATTTTGCTTTTGCAGGAACATGGCCTAATTTCACCGGCTTTTGAACCCCACCCGTTGTTGTTGCTGAATGTGGGTTCCTGCGTACCATCTTTTAGATGCAGCTCTTCCTATCCGGATACCCACAATCATCGGTAAATCGCGCAAATTCTTTAAGCCCCCACGGCTCGATATCTAGATAACCCTGGTGAACTTGAAATGTCGCGCTCTGTTCCCCGTGACTTTCCCACCACCAAGGTGTCTCTTTGGCCCGGCATTCCTCCGGTGTTGCCTCTCTCGTATAATGAAAGATTCACTGCGCAGAATTTGCACTGCCGTGGAATTTTGTTTTCATAGAGTTGGAGACCTGACCGTAGTGCCGCTCGAAATTAAAAAGACGCTGAACCTGCCGACGACCGACTTCTCCATGAAGGCCAACCTGCCCCTGAACGAGCCGAAAATGCTCGAAGCCTGGGAGCAGATGCGTATCTATGACAAGATCCGCGAAGCCCGCAAAGGCGCGCCGTCGTACATCATGCATGATGGTCCCCCCTACGCGAACGGCCCCATTCACCTCGGACACGCGCTCAATAAGTGTCTGAAGGATTTCGTGGTCAAGACGCACAACATGGCCGGCTTCGACGCTCCCTACGTCCCCGGGTGGGATTGCCACGGACTGCCCATCGAGATCAAGGTGGACGAATCGCTCGGTCGCAAGAAACTCGAGATGGCGCCACTGGAAGTCCGCGCGGCCTGCCGCAAATACGCGCAGAAATATCTCGACCTGCAGCGCGAGCAGTTCAAACGCATCGGCGTCTTCGGACAATTCGACGACCCCTACTCCACCATGACCCCGCAGTACGAAGCCGCGGTCATCCGGAGTTTCTACGCCTTCTTTGAAAAGCAGATGGTCTACAAGGGCCTGAAACCGGTCTACTGGTGCATACACGACAAGACTGCGCTGGCCGAAGCCGAAGTGGAATACGCGAATCACACTAGCCCCAGCATCTGGGTGCGCTATCCGCTGACGAGCGACGCGGCCTCCATCGACGCCGCTCTTGCCGGAAAGAAAGTTGCCACCATCATCTGGACGACGACTCCGTGGACGCTGCCCGCGTCGATGGCCGTCGCTTTTAATCCGCGCGAGAACTATGTCGCGATCGACACCGGCGATTGGGTGTACATCGTCGCCGAACAACTTGCGCGCAACGTGATGACGGACACGAACATCTCCGGCGAAGTCATCGCGAACTTTCCCGGCAGCAAGCTTGAGCGCGTCACCTTCGCGCATCCTTTCCTCGAGCGCGGCATCCTCGGCGTGCTTGCCGATTACGTGACCATGGACCAGGGCACGGGCGCTGTTCACACCGCTCCCGCGCACGGTGCTGACGATTTCTATACGGGCGTGAAGTACGGCATCGACCCGACTACGAAGGTCGACGAAGCTGGACGACTGCGCGACGGACTCCCCGAGTACGACGGCAAGCGCGTCTTCGACGCCAATCCGGCCATCGTGGAATTGCTGCGCTCGCGCGGCGTACTCATGGGCTTCGCGCAACTGGAGCACTCGTATCCGCACTGCTGGCGTTGCCATAATCCCATCATCTTCCGCGCCACCGAGCAGTGGTTCATCAGCATGGAAGGCAAGCTCGATGGCGGAACACTGCGTTCTGTCGCGCTCGATGAGATCAAGAAAGTAAAGTGGGACCCTTCGTGGGGAGAGGAACGTATCTCCAACATGATTGCCACGCGTCCCGACTGGTGCATCTCGCGTCAACGCATCTGGGGCGTGCCCATCGCGGTCTTCTTCTGCGAGTGCGGCGAGGTGTTGAACGACAAGAAGGTGAACGCCGACATCGTGGATATCTTCGGACGCGAAGGCTCCGACGCCTGGTACAAGTACGAACCCGCGCATTTGCTGCCTGAAGGCACGAAGTGCGCGAAGTGCTCCGGCACGAACTTCCGCAAGGAGATGGACATCATCGACGTGTGGTTCGAGTCGGGCTCATCGCAAGCAGCCGTACTCGGCCATTTGCCGGAACTTCCCTGGCCCGCCGATCTCTATCTTGAAGGCGGCGACCAATATCGCGGATGGTTCCATTCTTCGCTGCTCTGCGCCGTGGGACTGCATGGCGGAACTCCGTACCGCGCGGTGGCCACGAATGGCTGGACGCTGGATGACCAGGGTCGCGCGCAATCGAAATCGCTCGGCAACGTCGTCGATCCGGTCGATATCGCCAAGCGTATGGGCGGCGAAATCGTTCGCATGTGGGTGGCTTCGGTAGATTTCCGCGAAGACGTCGTCTCCACCGAAGTGCTGATGCAGCGCGTTGCAGAGAACTATCGCAAGATACGCAACACGTTCCGCTTCATCCTCAGCAACCTGGGCGATTTCGATCCCGCGCGCGACGCCGTGAAGTTCGACGACATGGAACCGCTGGACCAATTCATGCTGCTGCGTACGGTGGACATGTCCGCCGAGGTCCGCAGTTGGTACGACCAGATGTTGTTCCACCGCGTCTACCAGGCGCTGAACCAGTTCTGCAACGTCGAGTTGAGCGCCATCTATTTCGATGTGCTGAAGGACACGCTGTACACGGCGGCGCCGAACTCAGAGAAGCGTCGCTCGGCACAGACCGCCATCTGGCAGATAGGCGAAGCCCTGGTGCGGTTGGTCGCGCCCATCCTTAGCTTTACGGCCGAAGAGATCTGGCGGCACCTGCCGAAATTGCAAGACCGCGAAATCAGCGTGCACGTGGCGCAGTTCTTCACGGCGGCGGAGATCACCGGGCCGACGGCACAGGCGGACCACGGCAAATTGCGCCAGGAACTCGATGTGCTCTTCCAGTTGCGAGAAGAAGTACTGAAGGCTCTGGAAGTGGCGCGCAAAGAAAAACTGATCAACGCCGGACTGGAAGCGCTGGTCGAGATCACCGCTCCGCCTGCGGTTTACGAAGAAGCGAAGAAGTACGAACGGAACCTTCCTGCGATTTTCGTCGTATCTGCCGTTAGAGTCTTACCGGGAGCTGCTACCGCAGAGGGGCAGCTCGGCATCACGGTAAAGGTGGAACGCGCTCCGGGCGAGAAATGCGAACGTTGCTGGAACTACTCCACACACGTTGGCGAAGACAAGGACTATCCGACGGTCTGCGAGCGCTGTAGCGCGGCCATTGCGGAAATCGAGCGCGAACGCAGCGCCGCGGGAGCTAGCTAGCTTGAGCGAACGGAAGTTGGCGTTACGAAAATACTATCTATTGCTTGCGGGATTCGTATTCCTGCTCGACCAGTTGGCAAAATGGGTCGTAGTGCGGAAGATCCCGCTCAATGACAGCATTCCCGTACTCGACGGATTCTTCCGGCTCTCGCACGTGCGCAATCCGGGTGCGGCCTTCGGCCTCTTCGCCGAATCGAATTCCTCGTTGCGCATCGTGTTCCTGGTGCTGTTCTCGCTGTTTGCCATGAGCGTCGTAGGCTGGCTATTGTGGAAGAGCAGCCATGTGCTCAGCACCACGGGAATCGCGCTGGCGCTGATTCTCGGCGGAGCATTTGGCAATCTCTATGACCGCTTGGCCAATGGATACGTGGTGGACTTTCTGGCCTTCTACTTCGGCTCCTACCACTGGCCGGACTTCAACGTGGCCGATAGCGCCATCGTTGTAGGCGCGTTTCTACTGGTGGCCGAAATCCTCTTTGCGAAGACTCCGACAGAAGAGCCGGTGAAGAGCTAAGAGCAGTAGTGAGTAGCGCGTGGCGAGTAGTGAGTCGGAACACTGCTATGTTTTTACTCGCAACTCACAACTCGCAACTCACAACTCGGTACTCACAACTCGCTACTTTCCCCTACCTTCGGTTATCCGTCTTCGGCTCCGGATGGATCAATACGCGGAACAGTTGCGGCGCTGCCTGTTTAAAGCGGATTTCCAGCGCTGTCTGCACATCGTGGACTTCCGAGAGCGGCAGATGGTCGCTCATGGTCACGTGGCAGGAGACGTAGAGATGGTCTCTCACGCGCTTCACCACCACTTCATGAACGTCCACCACCTCGGAAAATTCGTCGCCAATCATCTGTAGTTTCTGCTCCAACTCTTTGTCTTCCACGATTTCGTCGCCGGTTTCGATGGTGGCGGGTTCGCTCTCTATGTGGGTGAGGATGGAGGAGATCTCCGGCACCGCTCGCCTGATGTCGTTTTCCAGGGCGGTGACGCGGTCGTGCGCGGAGAGCAGCGGCAGGCGTTCGTCGAGTTCGACGTGCAACTCCACGTGGAGCGAGCCCACCAGGTCCTGCACGCTCACGTCATGAACCATGAGGTTGTTGTCCATGGCCGCGGCGCGTATGCGGTCGAAGATGTTTTCCGTGTTCACCGCTCGCGGGATGGCCTTCACCAGCACGTCCGCTTCTTTCAAAACCCTATGAACGGCGTCGGTGGTGTCCGCTACCACCTGGTCGGATTTCTGGAAGGTGACATTGCGGGCCATGGCAATGGCGAGGTCGGCGAAGTAGCGATTGCCTGCGCGGCGTATGCGCACGCGCTCCACGGCAAGCACGCCGGGGACGGAGGTTACCTCGTCGATGATCTGGGCTCGCACACCGGCCGGAGCCGCATCCAGCAATGCGTCGATAGTTTGTCGCGCCAGTCGCCAGCTCACATAGACCACCACGCCCGCCACGACGAGCGCGGAGATAGGGTCGGCCTTCATCAGGTACGGATTATGGGTGGAGCGGCCTACCATCACGAATATCAAACCGACGATGACCACGGAGCTCGACCAGATGTCGGTGCTGAAATGCAGCGCATCGGCCTGCAAAGCCTGGCTATCGTACTTGTCTGCCACGCGCTTCAGAGAGCGCGAGCGCCAGTAATCCATGACGATGGAGAAGATCATCACGGCGAATGCCCACTTGCTGGGCTCTATCTCCACGCTCTGGAAGAACAATCGCTTGACGGCTTCATATACGATCCACACGCATGTCAGCAGCAAAAGTCCGGTTTCGATGAAGGCGGAAAAATTCTCTACCTTGCCGTGTCCGTATTGATGGTCGGCGTCGGCGGGCTTGTCGCTCACGCGCACGGAAATCATGGTGATGACCGCGGCTACCAGGTCGAGCGCCGAATGCAACGCCTCCGACATGATGCCCAAACTGCCCGTCGAAACGCCCACGACAAACTTCAGCCCGGTGATCGCAATCGCCGCGAAGACCGAGTTCTGGGCGACGGTTCGTTTCTCCGTCTGCATGATTGACAAGCTGTTATGGGTATCCGGCATTGCTCTCCGTACGCCGTCCTTGGTTTCGATTGGCGTCTGAACATTATAAAGAAGTGAGCTTCCGAGCACAGGAATCTCCCATTGCGCTCTCGCTCGCGGCTTCTCTCGTGCTACGATTTCCCCGCAATCTACTGGTGTCATGGAGGAAGTTTTGAATAGCTCGCGTTCAGCCGCTCTCGTCCTTGTCTTCTGTTCTACATTGGCTGCTGCCCAAGCCACAGCCCCCGCCAAAACTCCGGACGCGTCCGCGAAGAAGCCGGCCGTCAGCGTTTCTCCCAAGATAGAGGTTTGGAAGCCCGTACCCGGTACGGGCGCAAATGGTGACGAGGCTGTCATCTCCGTCGATGTCCCCTGCCCGGCCACCAAGGCCGCCACTCCGAAGACTCCGTGCAAGAAGGTGATCACCGCCGCCGAATTCCTCAGAATGGCTGCCGCCATCAATCCGGGCATGAGCGCTCCGCAACAACGCACCTTCGCCACCAACCTGGCACGCATGCTCGCCTATAGCAGCGAAGCCAACCGCCTGGGTTTGCAAAATACTCCCGAGGGCAAAACGCTCCTGGAACTGGGACGCATGCAGGCGCTGGCGCAAATGCTGGGACGCAAATTGCGTGACCAGGCGGAGAATGTGTCCCAAGCCGATGTACAAGCCTATTATCGCGACAATAAGGGAAAATTCGAGAGCGCGACGATCGAGCGTGTACTGGTTCCGGTGAAGCAAGTCGAGGGCGCGGAGGCCGACAAGAAGGCGGAAATGGATTACGCCTCTCAACTTCGCACGCGCTGGGTGGCCGGTGAAGATCCGGAGAAACTGCAGAAGGAAGCCTTCGACCGATCCGGCAACAAAGTCACTCCTCCACCCGTGAAACTTGGCGAGCGCATTCCCACCTCGCTTCCCGCGACACAGGAAAAGGTATTTGGACTGAAGGCCGGTGACATCACCGAACCGGTCTACGATCCCTCGGCGGTCGTTCTGTTGAAGCTCGTCAGCAAGCAAACCAAATCGCTCGAGCAGGTACAGGACGACATAAAGAAAATGCTCAGAAGCCAGCGTATGGAAAAGATCGTGGACGAGCTCGATAAGCGCACGCCCGCAAAGATCAACGACAGCTTCTTTGCCCCGCAAGCGGAGCCGGGAGTGGCCAGCCCAAGCGAAAAGAAGATGCCTCCGGCAACGCCGCCCGCGAAAGAACCTAAATAATGGAGCAGCAAACAGTTCTGGTCACCGGCATTTCCGGCAATCTGGGTGTCCGGCTTTTGCCATTACTGACGGACTACCGCGTGGTGGGCGTGGATATGCACGAGCCCACCACGGCGGCGTCCATGCAGTTTGCGTCGCTCGATCTTGGACGCGAAGACTCCTGCGCGGCGTTGGTGCGCCTCTTGCGCGAACATAAAGTGGACATGGTGGTACACCTCGCCTTCGTCCTCGATGGACATAAGACCGGGGTGCTCGACCTCGAGCGGATGTGGCAGATCAATGTCGCAGGAACAGCGCGCGTCATGGAAGCCATCACCGAGATCAATCGACTCGGCGGCAACGTGCGAAAATTCATATTTCCCGGCAGCGTGAGCGCCTACGGTCCGGAAACCCCGCCGCTGGTCAAGGAGGATTTTCCCCTCGGCGCAGAATCCCTTCCCTACGCCTTACACAAAAAGGAAGCGGATGAAGTGGTCCGCTACCGCGCCGATACCATGGGCGATTGCACCACCTACATTTTGCGTGCGCCCATTTTCAGCGGGGCGACCATGCAGAACTATCTTGTCGGAGCATTGCGCGGAACACCCGGCGGGCCGTCTCCGCGAGCACAGCGCATGCGCGCGGAAAGCAAGCGTCTGCCGCTGATGCTCCCCTTCGGCGAACGCTACCTGCAGAAGAAATTCCAGTTCGTTCACGTGGATGACATGGCGCGGCTGCTCGCCTGGCTTCTGCATCACGAAGACCGTGGTTCCTCGTTCCACGTGCTCAACGTCGCCGCACCCGGCGAACCCATCTCGCTGGCCGAATGTGCGCAACTGGCTCACGCGAAAACAGTACGCGTGCCCGGACGATGGGCCTGCCGCATGGTGCTGCAGAAATTTTGGGATTGGGGACTCTCCTCGATTCCTCCCGAGGCGCTGCCCTACATGATCGGCTCGTATACGATGGATACGTCCGCGCTGAAGAAATTGCTGGGCGAGGATTACAAGCAGGTGATGCGCTACAACATGGCCGACGCGCTATCCGACAGTTTTCATGCAGATACCAGAACTGCTGCCGCATTCGAACAATCCGCTGGTCGATGATCTCTCGCTTCCGCCGGGTGCCCCAGGTTCGCCTAAGCCGGGTGCCCCAGGTTCGCGCCGCGCTTTTGCGGCGTTAACCTTGGATTCCACCAATCCTGCTATTTCTTTCCCCAATACAATCCCGCGATACCGAATGAATACGGCGTGTAGCTTACTTCGCGGAAGCCTGCCTTCAACATTCGCGTCAACATCTCATCGGGCTCAGGAAATTTCTCCACCGAAGCCGGCAGATATTTATACGGACCGCTGACGCCGGAGATGACCGTGCCTATCGACGGCAGGACGCGCTTGAAGTACACGCGATAGAGATTCCCCAGCAATCCCTTGGGCTCGCCGAAATCCAGGATGCCCACTTCCCCGCCCTCGCGCAGCACGCGATGAATCTCTTCCAACCCGCGGTCGTAGTTGGCCAGGTTGCGAAATCCGAAGGCCGAAGTGACCAGCGCGAATTCCTCCGAGCCGAAGGGCAGGTTAAGCGCGTCGGCCTCCACCCAGCGAAGCGGCTTGCCGCGACCCTTCATGGTCGCGCGCTGCAGCATGGGGTGGGCGAAATCCGCGCCTATCAGCGCAGCGCCGCCGTCTCCCGCCTGCTTGTACATCGCAAACGTCATATCGCCGGTGCCGCAGCAGAGATCCAGCACGCGCGCGCCGCGCTCCCGCAGAATGTGCCTGAACCTGCGCGCCGTCCGCCACCACCACAACCGGTCCACGTTCATGCTGAGCACGTGGTTCAACAGGTCATAGCGCGGAGCGATGGTAGAGAACATCTCGCGCACCGCTCGCGCGGCGGCATCCTGGTCGCTTGCGCCTTCGGGACGCGCCCCCACGGTTTTTGTCGGCTCACTCATTGTTGGCGATGGGATGGTACTGTTCTCGATTTCCAATCTCGTGCTCTCTGCTTTGCTTACGCTT
Source organism: Terriglobales bacterium (assembly GCA_038236965.1). Taxonomy (GTDB): domain Bacteria; phylum Acidobacteriota; class Terriglobia; order Terriglobales; family Acidobacteriaceae; genus JBBRZF01. The sequence continues at coordinate 27,371 of JBBRZF010000026.1, forward strand.
GCGAAAGGTATCTCAACTCTTCGATCGACTGGATGACGGCGCGTTCCGGCACATCCGTCTCAATCTCCACGCGCCCGATTTCCACGGGAAGGATGAAGTGGACCTTGTTATCGACGGTCTTCTTGTCCTGCCCAATGCGCTTGGCGACCGCCTTGCTGCGCACGCTGACTTTCGGCAGCGGAGCGTAGGCAAGGATGGCGCTGATGATGCGTTGCGCCGTGCGCGTGTCCGTCTTCTGCATTCCCACGGAGATCATGCTGGCCGCCACCATTCCCCACGCTACTGCTTCGCCGTGAAGAAACGTTCCGTAGCCGCTCTCGGCTTCCAGCGCGTGACCGATGGTGTGTCCCAGGTTCAGGATGCGACGCACGCCAAAATCTTTTTCATCTTCAGAGACGACGCTCGCCTTCACGCGCACGCACTCGGCGATCAGCCACTCCAGCGTGACCGGATCGCGCGCCAAAATCTTTTCGCGATTTTCTTCCATGAACTCAAAGATGCGCGGATTGCGTATGATCCCGTACTTCAGCGCCTCGTAGAGCCCGGAACGGTATTCCCTGTCGGGCAAGGTGAGCAGCGCCTCTGGGTCGATGAGCACAAGTCGTGGCTGCTTGAAGGTGCCCATCAGATTCTTTCCCGCCGTAAGATTCACGCCCGTCTTGCCGCCGACGGAGGAATCTACCTGTGCGAGGAAAGTCGTGGGAGCCTGCACGTAGTGGATACCGCGCATGTAGATGGACGCAAGGAATCCTGCTACGTCGCCGACCACGCCGCCGCCAAGGGCGATGATGGCCGAGCTGCGGTCTGCGCCCAGCTTCACTAATTTGCCGCCCAGTTCTTCGATGGTGGATAGGGTCTTGCGTCGTTCGCCATCCGCCATCTCGACGAAGTGATGTTCCAATCCTGCGGACTCGAACGACTGTTGCAGTGTTTTACCAAGAACTTTTCGCACCGGCGGGACCGTGATGGTGAAGAACCGTTTGCTGTTGGGCAAGAGTTCTCGCACGTATGCACCGGCCGAGCGCAGCACGCCAGGTTCGATGAGTGCTTCGTATTGTCGGGATTCAGCTTCTATGTTTACGCGTATCAAGCTCTTCCATCTTACCAAGTGTTGGGGTGTTACAGTCTGAGCAATCGAGAACGGCACGTTGTGCCCTGTCGTGCTAACATCTTCGCGTTCTCCCATGAAGCCTTCTCAACTCGATCCCGACTACATTGTCATCGGCGCTGGCGTCGCAGGAATGCGCGCAGCCATCGAGCTTGCCGCTCACGGACGCGTCCTTTGTCTGGCCAAGCGCGAACTCAGCGAGTCCAATACGCAGTATGCGCAGGGTGGCGTCGCCGCCGCTTTGAGCGACGAAGATGAGGTCAGCCTCCATCTGCAGGACACGCTCACCGCGGGCGATGGACTCTGTAACGTGGACGCCGCGCGCATCCTCGTCGAAGAAGGCCTGGTACGCATCGAGGAACTCATTGAGTGGGGCACGCAGTTCGACCGGAGCGGAACCAAGCTGGCCCTCACCCGTGAAGGCGCTCACAGCCGCAGTCGCGTTCTACACGCCAACGGAGACTCCACGGGACGCGAGATCGGACGCGCTCTCTACAACCGCGCCGCCGCCCTCAAGAACCTCACCTTCCGCGAATTCGGATTTACCACCGACCTGGTTGTGGAAGATGGGCGCG
>JBBRZF010000027.1:0-28571 GCA_038236965.1 Terriglobales bacterium
GCAAGCAGGAGACGCCTCCTGCCAAAAGCAGTTTTCTCATCTTCAGATACCCCGTTACCAGCAGCTTATACCTCAGGGTGGAATTCGCGCCACTCCGCATAGGTACTTTCTTTATCATTGCTTGCGGAGTATTTTCAAAGTACATTGGCAACAATTCGCAGCGCGCGCCGAAGGCATCGGCCTGAGCCGTCGAAAAGGTCAAGATTGTGACCAAGCGAGACTCCACGGATCCCCAATCGCCACAAGCCGCGCCGCCACGCCCCACCGATAAATACCAGCGCATACTCGACTCTGCCGTTGCCGTCTTTGCCGAAAAAGGCTTCCACTCCGCCCGTATCGCCGACATCGCCGAGCGCGCAGGGGTCGCCGACGGCACCGTCTACCTGTATTTCAAGAACAAAGACGAAATCCTAATGACGGCCATCCATACTGCCTTCGACGTCTTTGTCGCACGGGCCCGCGCCGAAATGGCGCAAATCGCCTCACCCTCCCAAAGACTTCGTCGCCTCGCCCAAATGCACCTGGAAGCCCTGGGTTCCAACAGAAATCTCGCTGTCGTCTTCCAGATGGAATTGCGCCAAAGTGCGCGCTTTCTGGCCCCGTTTTCGCACCAGCACATGGTCGATTATTTCGAGCTCGTCCGCGCGTCCATCCGCGAGGGACAAGCTTCTGGACTGTTCCGGCCCGGCTTGAATGAGAAGATTGCCGCCAACTGTTTCTTCGGGGCCATTGACGAGATGGTTACGTCCTGGGTCCTGGCGGAGAAGGAATATCCTTTGGCCAATACTGCCGATTCGGTGGCAGACATCATCTTATTAGGTTTGGAGAAGTAGCTGGCCTATGTTGCCGCAACCTAAGAACGTCATTGATTCCGAACGTGGATTGCTAACGCTCGTCGTCACGGAAGGCCGCATGAAGCAGAAACCACGCACTCTTTGTGATCTGTTCTATACGGTAGTCGAACGTGAAAATGAACATGTGATGTTAACCAAGGCCAGCGGCAAGTGGCGCCCCATCTCGTCATCCGAGCTTTACAAAGATGTTTTGGGGACCGCCCGTGCTCTGCAGCAGTGGGGCATCGGTCGTGGAGACCACGTCGCCATCCTCAGCGAAAACCGCCCCGAATGGGCTATCGCCGATTTCGCAACCCTGCTGGTGGGCGCGGCCGTGGTGCCCATCTACACAACCCTTACTTCCGAGCAGATCCTTTATGTGCTCCACCATTCCGGTGCACGCGCCATCTTTGTCTCCACCGAAAAGCAGCTCGCAAAGGTCGAAGCCATCCTGGAAAGCACACAGCTTGAGCACATCATCGTTATGGACGAATGGCCTGACACTGCGTCCTCTACGAGCGTCGTAGCGATGGTGCCGCTCATGGAATCCGGCCCCTTGCAGCGCGACGAAGCCTTCGATGCCGCAGCCAAGGCTCTTCCCCGCGAGTTGCTGGCAACGCTGATCTACACCTCTGGCACCACCGGAACACCCAAGGGCGTCATGCTGACCCACGGCAATCTCACTTCGAACCTGGAAGTCTCCTTGGACCAGTTCGAGTTTTCTGCAGGACACACCGGCATCAGCTTCCTGCCGCTCTCGCACATCACTGCCCGCCACCTCGACTACGCTTTGTTCTTCCACGCTGTCACCATCGCGTACTGCCCGGTAATTGAGGAGCTACCGATGGTTTTGAAGGAAGTGCATCCCACGGTCTTCGTCGGAGTGCCGCGCGTCTACGAAAAGATCTACAACCAGGTGGAGCGCGAAGTCGGCCCTCGCGGTATGAAACGCAGGCTCTACAACTGGGCGTTGAACGTCGGCCGACGGCATGAGACCGAGATTGCCTCCAACAGAAAACCGAATACACTCGCCTGGAAATTAGCGAACCGCTTGGTGTTCAATAAGGTGCGCGAGGCCATGGGCGGGAGCGTTCAGTTCTTCATCTCCGGAGGCGCGCCTTTGGGTCGCGAACTCGGCGAGTGGTATTTGAAGATCGGCATGCCCATCAACGAAGGCTACGGATTGACCGAGACTTCTCCCGTTATCGCCTTGAACAACCCACGCGCTTTCCGCTTGGGAACCGTTGGCAGGCCTCTGCCAAACCTGCAGATACGTATCGCCGTCGACGGCGAGATCCTGGTCAAGGGACCTTCCATCTTCAGCGGCTACTGGAATATGGAAATGGAAACCCGCGACGCCTTTGAAGACGGATGGTTCAAGACCGGAGACATCGGACACATCGATGGCGACGGATTCCTCTCCATCACCGATCGCAAAAAGGACCTCATCAAGACTTCGGGCGGAAAATTCATCGCGCCACAACCCATCGAGAACTCGCTGAAGGCGAACGTGCTAGTGAGCGAAGCCGCTGTTGTCGGCGAGCGACGCCGCTTCCCCGCCGTTTTGATCGCTCCTGCGTTTGCGCATCTGGAAGTATGGGCGCAGGAGCACGGCGTACACTTCACCGATCATGCGCACCTCGTCGCTGACCCGCGCGTACAGGCCGCCTACGGACACATCGTCGCGGAGATGAACAAGAACCTAGCGCAATACGAGAAGCTGAAGAAATTTATTCTCTTGCCGGAAGAGCTTTCCGTCACGAATGGAACCTTGACTCCTACGTTGAAGCTACGCCGTCGCGCGGTCGAGCAACTCTACAAGGCGGAGATCGAGAAGATGTACGCAGACGCGACGACTCCCGAACCGGTCAAGGCCAACAGCTAACGATTCAAGCAGTACGCGCGCGGAGAGCTTACTGGAAAGTCTTTACGGCTTGGCCGAGTTGGCCCGGGTCAGTCGGCAGCACGACCGAGAACACGGTTCCCGTCTGCGAGCCCTGCGTGTTCGACCGCACCTGTATGGTGCCATCGTGCTTGTCGATGATCTGCTTGGTCACCCACAAGCCAAGGCCTGTGCCGATGGTTCCCTTGGTGGTGTAGAACGGCTCGAAAAGACGCGGCAGCGAACTGGCCGAAATACCTTGTCCATTGTCCGCGACGGTCACACGCACATAGCGGCGCCCATTTCCGGAGGTCTCGAAGGAAAAGACCCGCAGCTTGATGGTTCCACCCTGCTCGATCGCGTCAAGGCTGTTGGAAAGAAGATTGGAAAAGACCTGGCGCAGTTCGCCTGCGATGGCCACAATCTCTACCTCTGCATCCCACTGCCTTTCGATGGTCGCCTGTTTATTATTGATCTTGCTCTTAAGAACGTCGATGGCAGATTCGAGGATGGCCGTAACCGTCGTCGCCATCGGACCATTGGACTCGCGATAGAAGCCGAGCGACTGTCGCGTGATGTGCGCTATGCGCTTCAATTCTTCGTCTGCCATCTGCAGGTATTCGTGCGCCGCAGGCGGTAGTTCCGGAAGGTGAGCGGTGATGTACAGCGCATTGACGGTGGCCTCCAGTGGATTGTTGATCTCATGCGAGATGGAGGCTGCCATCCTGCCCACCGAAGCCAATTTCTCCGTGCGGAGCAACACCTCCTCCGCATGCTTGCGGTCGGTGATGTCCATTACCGTGCCGAAAGCGCTGGCCGGTTGGCCCTGTTGGTCCAGCGAAGAGCGTCCGCGAATCCATATCCAGCGCACCTCGCCATCCACCCGCCGGATCTGCGTCTCAAAATCCCAACTTCCACCGGTCCATGCAGCGTCTAGTTTTTTCTCAACATCGGCGCGGTGCTGCGGCAGGACATGGTCGAGAAACTTGGCGTAGGTCCAGACCTCATCCGTGGTCGGGTAGCCAAAGATGTGGGCATGGCGCAAGGACCGTGAGCCGATGCCTAGATTCAAGTCCAGCTCCCACTCGCCCAGGCTGGCGACTTCCACAGCCATATCAAGTCGCGCTTTGCTTATGCGCAAAGCTTCTTCCGAGCGTTCACGCTCCGTGATGTCGCGCAGGATCACCGTGAAGAGCTTCTCTCCGTCGGCTTGCACCTGAGAGATCGTAGCCTCAATAGGGAATTCTGGGCCGTCGCGACGGACCGCTCTAAGGATACTCGGCGACTTCATGGACCGCGCCGTCACTCCCTCCGTTTCGAATCGCCGCATATGCTCGCGATGCGATTCGCGAAATGAGATAGGGATAAAACGGTCGAGTGTCGAGCCCACTGCTTCCGATGCGGGGCACTGAAATGCGATTTCCGCGGACTGATTGAATAAGACGATCCGCTGCTGTTCGTTCACCGAGATGATCGCGTCCATCGCCGAACCCAACACGCCTTCCAGTTTTGCCTGGCTCGACCGCAGTCCTTCTTCGATCCTGCGCTGCTCGCTGATGTCCGTGTTGGTTCCGAACCAGCGCACGACTTTGCCTTCAGCGTCTTTGACCGGCACTATGCGGGTGAGGAATGGATGAAAGATCCCATCCGCGCCGCGCAGCGGGAGAACCATACCGAAAGGCTCTCCCGTGGCGATCGAGGTCTTCCATTTTTCCATTACTTGCTGCAATATTTCAGGATCGTGTACCGACTGCCAGCCCCAGCCTTCCATGTCCTTCGCAGTGGTCCCTGTGTAGCTGTACCAGCGCTCGTTGTACCAGAATATCCAGCCATCCGCATTCGCCATCCACGTCAATTGAGGGATCGCGTTTGCCAGCGTCTCAAACTGTTCCTCACTCAGTCGGAGTTTTTCTTCGGAACTCCGTAACGACTCCTGCTTTTCGAAGTCGGCTACACGCTGATAATTTCGGCGTAACCCCTCCGCTACGGCAGACAGGAATATCCCCATTCCGAAGAACAACGACAAGATCAGCGCATCCGAAGTGCGGCTCATCCTGAAACTTCCAAGCGGCTGGAAAATAGTGTAGTCAGCAATCAGCGACAGCAGCGCGGTGGCCAGCACACCCGGCCAGAAACCGGCAAGCAGGGCAACGATCATTACAGCTGGATAGAAGGTGACGAAAGGAGCTTCGATGGGGAAGAAGTGCAATATCGCCAGTCTCAACAAAAATGCCGCGAGTACCGCGACCGTTACAATCGCAAGCCGCATCGAAAGTCGATCAAACAACCGCTTTTCTGTCTGCGCCATGTTCATGAGGGAACACTACTGACCAAATCAGTTGAACAGCTCTAAGGATGCACGAGAATTGGAATTCCTACAAGGTGAACGGCTCGATTGTTTTGATTGGCGCCAAGATGTCGAACTGCCACAAAAGAGCTGCCCGAAACGGAACCACTCGGCCTTCATCAACAACCTTAGTACCCTCGATATCTGGCAACACTTCCCTTCTTCCTGTACAAATATCGGTTCACTTCCGGAGCTCTCTTATGCGTACTGTCTCTCGCCGTACTGCCGCAGCCATCCTCACGCTTTTACTTCTCTCCATCGCTACCGTCGCGCAGCAGGTAGCGGCTCCGGCCGACCTCGACCAGTGGGTCGCGCGTGCGATGAAGGAGTTCGATGTCCCGGGAATCTCCGTCGCCATCGTCAAGGACGGCAAAGTCGTCCTGACAAAAGGTTACGGAGTTCGCAAACTCGGTTCCCCGGAACACGTCGATGCCAACACTCTCTTCGGCATCGCTTCCTGCAGCAAGGCATTCACCTCGACCGCCATCGGCATGCTCGTCGATGAAGGCAAGCTCACATGGGACGATCCGGTGCAGAAGCATTTACCGGGCTTCCAACTTTACGACGCATACGCGACGCGCGAGTTGATGGTGCGCGACCTGCTTTCGCATCGCGCGGGGCTCGGACTCGGCGCTGGCGACCTGCTCTTCTGGCCCGATACGGATGTCACTCGACAGCAGGTTCTCGACGCCACGCGATGGATCAAGCCTGCCACCACGCTGCGCTCGCGCTACGCCTACAACAACCTCACGTTCGTCGTGGCCGGACAACTCATCCCCGCAAAGACCGGCAAAACGTGGGATGAATTCATTCGCGAACGCATCTTCATTCCGCTCGGCATGACCAACTCCACCATCTCCAGCACCAGCTTCAAAGCGGGAGACAATGTCGCCTACCCGCACTCGCGCGGATGGCGACTCGAAGGTCCGTTAACACCCATCAATATGACGAAAGATGAAACCTGGGCTGCCGCCGCCGGCGTCAAGTCCAGCGCAAACGATCTTTCAAAATGGGTCATCGTGCAGTTGAACCATGGACGCCTCGATGGCGACAAGCGTCTCTTCAGCGAAGCCGTGCAGCGCGAGATGTGGACGCCGCAGATCATGAACCGCGCAAGCGAACCGCAAGGATTGCTCAAGCCCTTGAAGGCGAACTTCTCCGGCTACGGATTGGGCTGGGGTCTGAAGGATTACCGCGGACGCAAGATCGTCTCCCACGGTGGCGCGCTCACCGGCATGCTCTCGCAGGTGCTCCTCGTCCCCGACGAGAACCTCGGCGTGGTCGTCCTCAGCAACCAGGAAGAGAACGGCGCGCTCTCTTCCATCGTCTATCACATCGTGGACTACTACCTGGCAGCGCCGCAGAATGACTGGATCGCGGCATTCAAGGACCAGCGCGCACAGACGCTGAAGCGCGCCAGCGATGCCGAAAAACTTCAGAACCAGGCTCGCGCCACCAACTCGCACCCCTCGCTCCCGCTCGCCCAGTACGCCGGAGATTTCCAGGATGCCTGGTACGGCAAGGCGCGCATCACCAACGAAAACGGAAAGCTCACCCTCAGCATGACGCGCACTCCCGCCATGGTAGGCGACCTCGAACACTGGCAGTACAACACCTTCAAAGCCGTCTTCCGCGACAAGACAATTCCCGACGCATTCGTTACGTTCACCCTCACGCCCGACGGAACCATCAGCGAGATGAAGATGATTCCAACCAACGACCTGGCAGACTTCAGCTTCGACTACCAGGACCTGCTATTCAAGCCGGTCGCAAAAGCGGCGGCAGTAAAGTGAACTGAAACGGTGGTCATCAGGGCACGACTAAGTTCGCGCCCTGACTTAAACCACCCTTTTCACTCTTCCCTACGCTCCGCACGTCAGTTTTCTTCGCCCGTCCTCGACTTTTCAGCTTTCGATTACCAAATTACCGCTTACCCAATTTAAAATGTCCTCATGGACTCCTTTGTAATAGCAGGCAAGACTTTTACCTCCCGCCTTATCGTTGGCACGGGAAAATACAAAGACGGCCCGGAGACCGCTGCGGCTTTGGCTGCCAGCGGAGCCGATATGGTCACCGTCGCCGTGCGCCGCGTCAATCTCGACCGCTCCAAGGAATCGCTGCTCGACTTCATCGATCCCAAGAAATATTTTCTCCTTCCCAACACCGCAGGCTGCTACACGGCGGACGAAGCCATTCGCGCCGCGCGTCTTGGCCGCGAAGTCGGACTCTCTGATTGGGTGAAGATCGAGGTCATCGGCGACCAGAAGACTCTCTATCCCGACGTCGCCGCCACCGTGGAGGCGACCCGCGTGCTCGTAAAGGAAGGCTTTACGGTTCTCCCCTATACCTCTGACGATCCGGTGATTGCCCTGCGCCTGCTCGATGCCGGCGCTGCCGTTATCATGCCCTTGGGTGCGCCCATCGGCAGTGGACTCGGCATACAGAACGTCGCCAACCTCCGCATCCTGCGCGAGATGATCACCACCGTGCCGCTTATCGTGGATGCCGGAGTGGGAACTCCGTCGGATGCGACGCTGGCCATGGAGCTCGGCTTCGACGGCGTGCTTATGAATACCGGGATTGCCGGAGCCAAGCAGCCGGTCGCCATGGCAGAAGCGATGCGCCATGCCGTGATCGCCGGACGCCTCGGCTACCTGGCCGGACGCATGCCCAAAAAACTCTACGCCACCGCCAGTTCGCCTCTCGATGGAGTATCGCGCTAGTGGAGCAGTCCCTGGACCAGGCACGTCGGATAAGAGTTCGAGTGTCGGCGCGCGAAGCTGCATCCGGCCATGGGACTGATTTCCGCTCGCCTGATTCCCTGCCCGCCTACGTTCCCGAACTCGACGGACTGCGTGGGCTCGCCGTGCTGATGGTGGTGATCTATCACTGCCATGACAAACTCGGCGGCGTGCATCTGGAATCGCTCGCGCATTGGGGATGGGCGGGCGTGAACCTGTTCTTCGTGCTCTCCGGATTCCTCATCACCGGCATCATCGTCGACAGCCGCCGCGACCCGCATTTCTTCCGCAACTTCTACGCTCGTCGCGGACTGCGCATCTGGCCGGTCTACCTCCTGCTGCTGCTTTTGAATTACGTCATCGTGCCTTGGGTATTCGGAAATTTCTGGTGGGCCTTCGAACTTTGCCGCAACGCGCCGTGGCCCTATTACCTGCTGTTTGTGCAGAACCTTTTCCTCATCGCGATTCCCGGTACCATCGGGCCCACGTGGTCGCTGGCTATCGAGGAACAGTTCTACGTGGTCTGGGCTCCCGTCGCGCGCTACTTCCGCGCAGGAGTGCTGCTGCCGCTGCTGATCGCAATCCTGATCGCATCTCCGTTCTTTCGCATGGCCGGCGGCGTACACATCACGCCCACTAACACGCTGAATCATCTGGATGGTTTGGCCGTGGGCGCACTCATCGCGCTGGGAATGCGGAAGCTGGGATACGCGCACAAAGTTTGGAAATGGATCACCGGAACGTCGCTGGCGATCGGCCTTTTCGGCACTGTTTACATGGTCTTCCGCGGCTCCGCTTTTACGGATTCCTACCTCGCAATCGGCTTTGGCGGAATACTGCTGGCAGCCCTGCGGGTGACGGGAAGCGCCAGTCGTTACGGAGCGGCCTTGAAGGTGCGCCCGCTGCGCTTCCTCGGCACCATCAGTTACGGACTCTATATGACGCACATTCTGGTGTTCACCTTGATAGGCGCTTTTGATCAGAGGATGTTGCGTTACGGAGCGTTCGGAGGCCTGACCGTCGTCATCGTCCGGCTCGCGCTATCCATCTCGGTAGCTTCGCTGATGTGGTACGGCTTTGAAAAACCCATCCTGCGCTTGAAGAGCTACTTCGTGGTCAAGCCCATCGCTCCGCAATTGGCACGGATAGAACTTCCAGACCCGGAGTTAGTCGCCGCCGACTAGACCCGCAAAAGATTAGGGCGGCCGAAGCCGCCCTAACTAACTTTTTCGACCCAGCGAAGACCCCAAATCCGCGCCAGACCTGTTCCTCGCCATCGATCCAGCGAGACTTCCGGGAGCACTCCGCCGTCTTGCAGGACGTCGAAGTGCGAAGAGCTTAACACAGTTCCTTGTCTCAGCAATATCCCTAAAATGACAAAAACACCTTGGGTGGGAGCTACTTCGTCGGCATCTTGTTTTCGGCTGCAGCGGGAAGTTCCTGTTTCGGAGCAGGCATCACGTAAACCACTTCGCCGGGACGCGCATACTTCAATTGTTCGCGCGCTTCCTTCTCAATGGTATTGGGATCGGCCTTCTGCAGGTTGTGGATACCTTGCTGCAGACGGTCGTTCTCCATCCGCATCTCCTGCACCTCTCGCTGAAGTCGCTGGTGCTCCGCCTTCTTGCGTTCGTAAACCATCCACCCGTTCGCGCCGAAGACAACGTGGAAGGCCAGGTACATCGCAAACACAGTAACGCCGCCGGTCGCAAGCTTGCGACGCCACTGGTACAGCTTCTCGGAGATCGTTTGAACGAACCGCATGAACTTCAGAGCCCTCTTCTTTAACTACTCAAATACCCACTGCTTGGCAGCGGCGCTCAACTTCTCTGCTTCCGCTTCCGTGCGCGCTTCCGTGTAGATGCGTACTACCGGTTCGGTGCCACTCAGCCGATAACAGACCCAGGAGCCATCGTCTAGCACCAGTTTCATTCCGTCAGTGCGGACGATATGCGAAACCTTGTGCGAGGCGAACTCGCCCGGCTCCGCACCTAACTTTGTAGTGAACTTCGTTTTGACCTCCTCCGTCAAGCGGAAGTTCTCTCTTCGTGGATAGAAGGAACCTACTTTAGCAAATAGCTCCTGTAGCTGTGCACCCAGCGATTTACCCCGCGCGGCCACCATTTCGCAGCAGAGCAGCCCCGCGATGACGCCATCTTTCTCCGGCGTGTGGTAACGGATGGACAAGCCCGCGCTCTCTTCGCCACCGATGGCAATCTTGTCCTGCTTGATGAGTTCTCCGATGTATTTGAAGCCGACAGGAGTCTCGTGCAGTTCCACGCCATGGTGCTTCGCCAGGGCATTGATCATGTTGGTCGTCGCGACGGATTTCGCTACGCCATTCTTCCAGCCGCGCGATTCCACCAGGTAATCGAAGAGTAGCGCGATGATGTAATTCGGCTGCAGGAAGGTGCTATCTTCATCCACGACGCCGAAGCGGTCCGCGTCGCCGTCCGTTGCAATGCCGATGCGCGCTCCCGTGGAACGCATTTTGGCGCGAAGATCGTCGAGCAGTTCGCCGTCGGGTTCGGGCGCGTGTCCGCCGAAGAGCACGTCGCGGGTGTCGTGAACCGTGCCAACATCGATGCCTGCCTCGCGCAGGATGGCGTCGCTATAGCCCCGCGCCGCTCCCCACAAAGGGTCGAAGCAGACCTTGATGCCCGACTTCTTGATGACCTTCAGGTCCACCAGTTCTGTGAGCCGCTTAAGGTAATGCGAACGGACTTCAATCTCCTCGCGCTTCATTCCCGTCGAGCTTCCATTGGCGACATCGTCGCCCAGAGCGGCGATTTCGGCTTCAATCTTCCCCGTCGCCTGAGGCAGCGCGGGAGCGCCGTCCGGCGTAGAAAACTTGATGCCGTTATATTCCGACGGATTGTGCGAGGCGGTGAAGTTGATGGCGCCGTCCGTCTTCTGACGCATCACTTCGTAAGAGATCGCTGGCGTGGGCGCAGCTTCGCTGATCACTAAAGGCTGAACTCCGTGCTGCTCCAGGATGGTGGCAGCCATGTCCACAAACGTTTCGCCCAGGAAGCGCGGATCGCGCCCGAGAACGAGTCGCGCGCCCTGGGGCTTCTCTTTGGCCACGTAGCGCGCAATTCCAGTGACGGCGCGCCGCACGTTGTGGAAGGTGAACTCGTCGGCCATAATGGCCCGCCAACCGGATGTGCCGAACTTGATCTGTGTCGCCATAGCTCTCGACCTTAGGTGCAAAGATTGAATGGAAGGTTTGATACGCGCGCCCGACCACCGCGCGCTCGTCAAGCGATGTTACAGGCTGACGCCGAGAATTGTCATCCTGCCCCAAGGCTCCCCGCTCAATTACCCAATTACAGATAACCCAATTACAATTTTCCCATGGACCTGCGCCTTGTTCTCTCCACCGCCTCCTCCCGCGAAGAAGCTCAGAAACTTGCCCAAGCCCTGGTTCACGAGCAGGTCGCCGCCTGCGTCAACATCGTGGGCCCCATCTCCTCCACTTACCGATGGAAAGGTGCGGTTGAAACTTCGGAAGAGTTTCTGCTCGTCATCAAGACCACCCAGCAGCGCTTTGCCGCCGTGCGCGACCTGTTGCTGCAAAACCATTCGTACCAGTTGCCCGAGTGCATCTCGGTGGCAATCGACGACGGCAGCACCGACTATCTGAAATGGCTCGCCTCTAACGTGATCTGAGCGCGTGCAGCGCGTTATCACTCGTCAACGTGATGGATACCTTTTTGCTCCACTTTTTCCACGCAGTGGATTAGATTTCCTTCCCTAATACAATGTGGGGAAGGAACACGTCATGGTAAGTGGCTCGACCATACCCCCGGCCCGTCATATTGCCCAGTGGTTCCACAGATTTTTTGTTTACTTGGCACGTAAAGCGATCAACGCCTCGGTGGCAAGCCGCAATAGCTTGCCTATCTGGCGCTATGGCATTGCGCTCGTAGTTCTCTCAGTCGTCATCATTCTGCGAGCAGTCCTCGCTCCCGCTCTGGAAAGCGAACTCCCTTTCCTGGGATTGTTCGTGGCTGTCGCATTCACCATCTGGTTCTGCGGAACACGCCCGGCTATCCTGGTGATGATTGTTGGCGAAATCGTCAGCGAATTCCTCTATATCCATCCCTTCACTGGCACCAACCTTTCCGATCCCCACCTGAATGTCGAACGACTCATGTACCTCCTCACCGCTGCCGTCATCATCATTCTGGGATATTTGGCGGCAAGGGCAGAGCGAATCTCTCACCACCAAAAGGTACGACTCGAACTGGCGGAGCAAGCTGCCACCGCCGGGTACTACGAGTGGGATATCAAGAACGATCGCTCCATCTGGTCACATGAACTGCGATTGATCTATGGCGTTCCCGATACCTATCCCGCGACCCTCGAATCATGGAAGCAACTGCTTCATCCGGAGGACCGCGACCGAACGACCTCAGAATTTTTAGAAGCCGGGTACGTGGATAAGACCGACTTCGAACATGTTCACAAGATCGTCACTCCCGCAGGAGAAATGAAGTATGTCCTCTTCCGGGACAGAATATTCCGCGACTCGCGTGGGGCTCCCGAAAAACTTGTCGGCCTCGCCATCGACATCACGCAACAACGGGTGGTGGAGGCGGCGCTGCTCAGGAGCGAGAAACTGGTGGCTGCATCCCGCATGGCGTCTACGGTTTCTCACGAAATAAATAACCCTCTGCAAGCGATTTTGAGCATGCTGTTTCTTATCCGTACCGACTCTTCCCTGTCGCCCTACATCCTGAGACTTGTCGACAAGGCTGACCATGAGATTCGGCGAGTGGCTGCACTGGCGCAACGGAGCCTGAGATTCTTCCACGACACAAGGGTTTCAGAGTTACTCGATCTGGGACAGTTGGTGTCGTACGTCGTGGACATTCATCGCAGGCGAGCGGACGCGGCGAAGATCGAGGTGCAGGTCAGTGTGGATTGGGATTGCGCAATACGATTCAATCCTGAAGATTTGAACCAGGTGCTTTCCAACCTGATCGTGAACGCGATCGATGCAATGAGTAAAACCGGGGGCAGGCTGGAGATCTACGCCATTCGGAAAGAAGAATTCGTGGAACTAACCGTGAAGGACTCTGGCACCGGTATCGACGCAGCACACGTGAGCAAGGTATTCGACCCGTTCTTCACGACCAAAGGCATCATCGGAACCGGGCTTGGGCTGTGGGCGAGTAAGGAAATCGTTGAGGCTTGCGGCGGATCGTTGGAGGTTGAAACCAGCACTTGGCCAGAGAACCACGGCACCCGATTCATCATGAAACTGCCTCTGGCGAGGCAAAGAGCATTTGCGGCGCATTAGAAATCGGTTCCCTCCCCCGGGCCTCCCCCGAACACTGTAGTCGTATCGACTGTGCGAGAGTGCGCCGCTACATCACCGGCGGCGCTTCAACCCCCATCACGTCCAACACGCGGAGCAACTCCCTGCGAACAACGGCGGCCGTCGTCATCAGGAAATGTTTTCGTGCTTCATCCGTCTCGTTCAGGATGTGGTGGCGGTGATAGAAGTTGTTGAACTGCTGCGATAACTGGAACGCATATTTCGCCAGGTAGGCAGGCTCCGTCGTGGTGATGCACTGCTCGATGATCTGCGAAGTCTGCGCCGCCAGCAGCCAGAGCTGCCAGATCTCCGTCCCCGTTTCCCCCTCGAAGAAGCGCTCGAAATCCGCCGGTTTCGCCAACACTTCTTCCTGCGTGGTGCCAGCCTTGCGGAAGATGTTCGTAGCGCGAACCACAGCGTATTGCGCGTAAGGCCCGGTCTCTCCCTCGAAGGCAAGCGCCTCCCGGAAGTCGAATGCGATCACCGATTGCTTGGTGAACTTCAGCATGAAGTAGCGAAGTGCGCCGATGGCGATCTGCTTGGCGATGTCGCCGCGCTCGCCTTCAGCCATTTCCGGATGTCGCGAATCGACCTCCGCCTTGGCTGCGTCGATAAGTTTATCCAGCAGGTCGTCGGCCTTTACGCCGAATCCCTTGCGTCCGCTGACTTCTATATACGAACGCTTCTGGTCTTCTTCGCTCACGTTGTATCCCAAGTCCATCGCGCAACGCGGAGTAAGCGCCACCATCTCGTAGGAAAAGTGCGTGTAGTGCTCCGCTTTGTCCGTGTATCCAAGCAGGCGTATGGCTTCTTTCACCGTCTCCTGCGGATCGCTCTGTCGCGCGTCGATGACGTTGTAGATCTCCGCCACACTGCCAAAATGCGGATGCCCGCTCTCACCATTGCCTGGGTCGGTCGAGATCCAGACATCTTTTCCATGCGGATATTGGAAGAATTTCTTGTAGCCGAAATCCTGCGCCAGTAATCCGAACTTCCACATGTGATACGCGATGTCTTTGCCCACATAACCGACGGTACCGTTGGAACGCACGATGACCTTTGCGTCTTCATTCGGCCCCTCGGCATCCACCGCCTGCTCGCCTTCTACGACTTCCACGGCCACCTCTTTGGTCGGACGCGTCATCACCCAGCAGCCTTTATTTTTTCCGGCTCCTTCAAAGTAGAGGACGCCTTTTTCTTTCAACTGCTCGAACGCCAGCTTCCAGAATCCGAGGTGCAATACTTCGCTCTCGCGCGGCAGGAAATCGTATTCGATGGAGAGGCGCTCCATGGTTTCCAGATGACGACGCAGTACAGCAGTCGAAATCATGTCGGCGATTTCCGCCAGTTCGTTGCCGCCTTGCTCGATGGCGTGCAGCGTGTCCAGACGCAGCTTCTTGCGCGCCTCCTGTTTACCTTCCTCGGCATACCAGTTCGAAACTCTTGCGTAAAGGTCCCAGCAATAGAAATCGAACAGCGGCGTGCCCGCAATGATTCCGGCCACATCGCTTTTCGACTTCCCTTCTATCTGGGTAAAGCCCACCACCACGTCCGCGACCTGCACGCCCGTATTGTCGATGTAGTTCTGAACATCCACTTCGCGTCCGGCGGCGCGCAGTAGACGCACAAAGGTATCTCCGAGAATAGAATTCCGCAGATGTCCTATATGCGCAGCCTTGTTGGGATTGATGGAGGTGTGCTCCACCATCACTTTCCCGGCCGTGCTGGCGTCTGCAATGGAGTCTTGCGCCACCAGTTGTGTCGCCGTCGATGCGCGGTCCACGCGCGCATTGATGTATCCCGCGCCCGCAACTTCAAATGCGCTGAATCCTTCCAGCGGCGGCATCGTCGTAATCACCTCTTCGGCGATCTTGCGCGGAGCCTTGCGCAGACGCTTTGCCAGTTCGAACGAGAACGGCAGCGCATACTCTCCCATCTCTATCTTGGGGGGCTGCTCCACCACGATCGTGGCGAGCTCGACATCATATTTCTCGCGAAGGAACTTGCGGACGTGATCAACCAGGCGGCGTTGTAGCTGACGATACAAGTGCGATTTCCTGTTCTTTACAAACGGGGTGGGGAACGATCAGGGACGCTGCGCAAACGCGCGCGGAGCTGCTCGTAACCTGCTGAGGAACAAGCGATTATAACAAACGCCAGGGCCTCTCCAGTTTGACCGCATCGCGCCAAAAACCTATGATGAGGAATTCGGCGCAACTCGCGCATGCCTCGTCTGCGCCTGGGCCAAACTGCCGGATCAGACTTCTATCGCAACAAGCAAGGACCGAACCACAGAATGCGCATTGCCTACCTGGATTGTTTTTCGGGAATCAGCGGAGACATGTTCCTCGGCGCTTTGGTCGATGCCGGCGTCGATCCGGAGCTGCTGCGCCGAACCGTTCGCGCCCTTGACTTGGGCGCAGAGCTGGAAATCTCCCGCGTCAACAGGTTCGGCATTGGCGCCACAAAAGTGAATGTACTCGTGCGCGGCGTGAAGGATGAGCCTGCGGACGTGCGTCAGAACAACTCGGAAGACGCGCCCGGCCATTCCCACGAGCATACCCATCAGGACGGCACCACCCACGCCCACGGTCACTCGCACTCGCACAGTTTCGATCACCACGCCGACACGCATTCCCATCAGCATGAGCACTCCGATGGTACCAGCCACGCGCATGGAAACACGCACGATCACGGACAGACGCATTCGCACAACGACGCGCACGAACACGACCACGCTCATCGCGGCCTGAAAGAGATTCGCGACATCATCCTTCGCACCGATATTTCCGCACAGTCGAAGAAGACTGCGCTGCAAATCTTCCAGGTGCTCGGCGAAGCCGAAGCCCGGATTCATAACAAGGACATCGAAGAGATTCATTTCCACGAAGTCGGCGCAGTCGATGCCATCGTGGACATCGTCTGTGCGGCAGTTGCAGCGGAAGCACTCGGCGTGGACGAATGGCATTGCTCCCCGCTGAACGTCGGCAGCGGCACGGTGGAGTGCGCGCATGGAACGCTTCCTGTCCCCGCGCCCGCAACCCTCGAACTGTTGAAGAATGCGCCGGTCTACTCCGGCGACATCAAGAAGGAACTAGTCACGCCCACCGGTGCCGCTATCGTGCGCACCCTGGTGAAGAAATTCGGAGGCATACCCGCTCTGCGCGTCGAACACACTGGCTACGGCGCAGGCGAGCGCGATTTCACCTCGGCTGCCAACGTGCTTCGCATCACCATCGGCGAGGCCGCACGGGTTGCATCCGCGCATGGCCCCGCCTCCGACGAAGTCGTCGTGCTGGAAGCCAACGTGGACGACATGACTCCCGAGGTTTTCGGTTACGTCATCGACCGCCTGCTCGAAGCCGGAGCGCTCGACGCCTTCTGCACGCCGGCACAGATGAAGAAGAATCGTCCCGGAATGTTGCTCACCGCTCTCGTCCGTCCCGCCGATGCCGACCGCCTCAGCGAAGTGATTTTTGCCGAGACCACCACCATCGGTCTACGTATGCGAACGGAAACCCGTAAGACCTTGGAACGCCGCTTCGTCACGGTCGCAACCGAGTGGGGCGAAGTGAAAATCAAGATTGCGGAAATGAACGGGAAGACCATCAATGCCGCGCCTGAGTTCGACGACTGCCGAAAGATCGCCGTCGAGCACAAGGTCGCGTTGAAAAAAGTTATGGCGGAAGCGATGCGTGTTTATCAGCAATCAGCCGTGGTTACGCGCTAACGCGCACTGATTCTGGAAGGCTTGGGAAAACAAATGGATAGCGACAAAGCTCAGCAGAAGTTCTACATCACGACGCCGATCTACTACGTGAACGCGCGTCCTCACATCGGGCACACCTACACCACCATCGTTTGCGATGCCATGGCGCGCCGCGCTCGCATGCTCGGCATGGAAACGTTCTTCCTCACCGGCACCGACGAGCACGGACAGAAGATCGAACGCTCCGCCAATGCCGCCGGCAAATCGCCCCAGCAATTCACCGACGAGGTCTCCGGCGAGTTCAAGATGCTGTGGGACCGCATGGGCATTCGCTACGACAAGTTCATCCGCACCACCAGCGCGGAGCACAAGCGCGGCGTGCAGGCGATGTTCCGCCTGCTGTGCGACAAGGGATTCATCTACAAGGCGAGCTACAGCGGCCAATATTGCGTCTCCGACGAACTTTATGTGGACGTCACCACGCCCGGCGCTCCTTGCCCCGATTGCGGACGTCCGACCGAGACCGTTACGGAAGAAAATTATTTCTTCAAGCTTTCGGCGATGCAGGAACCGCTGCTCAAGTATTTCGAAGACCATCCCAACTTCATCTATCCGGAAACGCGGCGCAACGAAGTGTTGGCATTCGTCCGCGGCGGATTGAAAGACCTCTCTATATCGCGCACCACATTCCAGTGGGGCATCCCGGTTCCCGACGACCCGGCGCACGTCATCTACGTCTGGCTCGACGCGCTCTGCAACTACATCACCGCCATCGGCTTTGGTTCACCAGACGCAGAAGATCAGCTGCGTTTCGCTCGCTTGTGGCCTGCCGACGTCCACATGATCGGCAAAGAAATCGTTCGCTTCCACTGCGTCTATTGGCCCGCATTCCTGCTCGCCGCTGGAATTCCGTTGCCGAACAAGATTGTCGCGCACGGATGGCTGCTCTTCGAAGAAAGCAAGATGTCAAAATCGCGCGGCAACATTGTGCGCAGCGAAACCATTCTCGAAGTTCTCGGCGGAGATGCGCTGCGTTATTTCCTGATGCGTGAGATCGTCTTCGGACAGGATGGCTCGTTCTCGTTCGACGCGCTCGTACAGCGTTTCAACAGCGACCTTGCGAATGGCCTCGGCAATCTAGCCAGCCGCACGCTTTCCATGATCACGCGCTACTTTAAGGGAGAGATTCCCTATCCCTCCGCCGCCGTCGCGCGACTCCCCGTGGACGACGTCATCATCAAGCACGCTACCGACGTTTTCCATCAGTTCACGCAGCAGTGGAACGACTACCAGTTCTCCCGCGCACTGGAAACCGCATGGACACTGGTCAGCGACGTGGACAAGTACATCGTCGAGAATCAGCCCTGGGCCGTCGCCGACAAGGACGACGAAAATTCCCGCGCACGTTTGGCGACGATTCTCTACACATCCGCCGAAGCGTTGCGCATCGTCACCGCGCTCGTTCACCCCGTGCTCCCCGAATCCACGTCGAAGATATGGATGCAAATGGGGCTGGGAGACATCTCGAAATTCAAGCTCAACGAATTGAAGTGGGGGCAGCTCGAGGTTGGAACCAGGCTGAACAAAGTGGAAGGCGTATTCCCCCGCGCCGATAAAACCATGATCGAGAGGATGCAGCAGATGGAGTTGGAGCGCACACAGGCAGCAGCACCGGCCACAGAAAACACGAACGAACCCGCCGGCACAGGCGCCCCGGCAGGACAACCGGCAACACAGTCCGCCGTCGGCGCCGCCGCTCTGGGTTCGCCCGCCATGGAAACTCTCGCGACTGAAACCACTGTCTCCGGCGCGCCCGCAGATGCCGCCGCAGATGCCGCGCCCGTCGTTCCATCGCCCTACCATGCTTCGTTGCCCACCATCACCATCGACGATTTTGCCAAGATCGATCTTCGCGTCGCCCATGTGCTGGTCGCCGAGCCCGTGAAGGGCGCGGACAAACTTCTCCGCCTCGAGGTGGACCTCGGCTACGAAAAGCGCCAGATCCTTGCCGGAATCGCTCAATTCTACAAACCGGAACAGCTCGTCGGACGCAATATCATCATCGTCGCCAACCTCGCGCCTCGCAAAATGCGCGGACTGGAATCGCAGGGAATGTTGCTTGCCGCCAGCCTTGGGGAAGGCGGAACACCCGTCCTCGCAGGCTTCCTCGAAGAGGTCGCGCCGGGAGCAAAACTGAAGTAGATTCTCCGCTATCTACGAATTGCCGATTTCAAGTCATTGCTGGTGACTTGCCCTTGACCTTCAATCGGCAATTCCTAGATTCGGCAATGATCCGGCGATCCAAAAATATGTTCGTAGACTCCCACGCCCATATCGAAGGTAAGCAGTTCGTCGATGACCGCGACGCCATGCTGCAGCGTGCTCGCAACGCAGGCCTCTCGGCCCTGCTCGCCATCGGCAATGGAGATGGGCCGGGCACGCTCAATTGCGCCGCCAACTACGCCGCGCAGCACGATTGGATATGGGCCTCCACCGGCGTTCATCCTCACGAAGCCAAACTCGTCACCCGCGACACCTACGACGAACTCCAACGCGTCTCGCAGATGCCCCGCGTCATCGCCTGGGGCGAAATCGGTCTCGACTACTGGTACGAACACTCCGAGCGCGACGTCCAGAAGCAGGTCTTCATCGAACAGATGAAGATGGCCCACGCCGCGCGCAAGCCCATCATCATTCATTGCCGCCCCTCGCAGAACGGCGAAGACGCGTGGGACGACTGCCTCCGCCTTCTCGCCGAACATTGGGCGCCCACCGCACTCGGCGGCATCCTTCACTGCTTTACCGGTACGCTGGCGCACGCACAGCGCGCGCTCAACATCGGCTTCGTGATTTCCTTCGCCGGAAATCTTACTTACCCTAGGGCGCAGAATATTCGCGACGTCGCCACCATCGTTCCCCCTGACCGCTATTTCATCGAGACCGATTGCCCCTACCTGGCGCCTGTCCCCAATCGCGGCAAACGCAACGAACCTGCGTTCGTCGTCGAAACCGCCCGCGCGATCGGCCAGCTTCGAGGCATTTCCGGTGAAGAGGTAGGCGCGCAGACGGCAGCCAATTTCTTCCGATTCTTCGGACTCCCCACCCCGAAGTAAACGCCACACCTGTCATCCTGAGCGAAGGCGCGCTCTTCGCCGTAGTCGAAGGACCCTTTGCTTCCGTTCGGAAAGGCACCCATCTTTTCGTCACAAACCAGCATGTTTTTTCTTTTCAGCTCGCGTCTGCCGTCTGGTGTCTGTCGTCTTGCCCCTGCATCTGGTAGATTTACTGTAGAGACAGGAAAACTATGGCTGCTGAAAATTCTTTCGACATCGTAAGCAAGGTCGATCTGCAAGAGGTCTCGAACGCCATCCAGCAGGCGCTGAAGGAGATTCATCAGCGTTACGACCTGAAAGACTCACACTCAAACATCGAGATGGAGGACAAGGAAGCGCTTATCCTCACCTCCTCGAATGATTACCACCTGAAGGCCGTCACCGACATCCTTCAGACAAAGCTCATCAAGCGCGGCGTACCCATCAAAGCCCTGGATTACGGCAAGGTCGAGCCTGCTGCCGGAAGCACCGTGCGCCAGAAGGTCACGATGCAACAGGGCGTGGCCACGGAAAAGGCTAAAGAGATCGTCAAGGCCATCAAGGACTCCAAGAAAAAGGTCCAGGCCTCCATCATGGGCGACTACGTCCGCGTCACCGGGAAAGATCGCGACACCTTGCAGGACATCATCGCCTTCCTGAAGTCGAAAGACTTCGGCATCGACATGCAGTTTACAAATTACCGAACCAATTGATCCTCTATCTGATCAGAGAGCTGAGTTTTGAATAGTCCTGCGGCAGGCAACACCAAAGAGATCTTCGATCTATTGAGGGACAACCTCGATTCCATCGAGCGGGAGTTCGGCCGCGACACGGTCTCAAACGTATCGGCCATCACCGAGATCGGCGAATACCTGCGCGCAGGCGGCGGCAAACGCATCCGTCCGGCGCTGCTGCTGCTAAGTGCGAAACTGGTCGACTACCGTGGCACGGGTGCCGTCCGCCTGGGCGCCGTCGTCGAGATCATCCACACCGCTACCCTCCTTCACGACGACATCATCGACGAAGCGCAGACCCGCCGCGGACGCCCTTCGGCAAACACGCAGTGGGGAAATTCTAAATGCGTGCTCGCCGGCGATTGGCTCTACATGCAGTCCTTCAAGATCGCCGTCGAAGAGCGCAACTTCCGCGTCCTCGACCTCCTCATCGACCTCACCCAGCAGATGGTCGAAGGCGAACTGCTGCAGATAGAGAAGTTGGGAAAGTCCATCACTATCGAGGAACACTTCGACCTTATCTATCGCAAGACGGCGTGCCTGTTCTCCACCTGTATGCAGCTCGGCGGCGTCCTCGGCGCAATCCCGGAAGAGCAACTTGAGCGACTTGGTTCTTACGGACGCAACATCGGAATGGCCTTCCAGATCGTGGACGACGTGCTCGATCTCACCGCCTCCGAAGAGGTTCTCGGCAAGCCTGTCGCCAGCGATCTGCGCGAAGGCAAGGCGACCATGGCCGTCATCCACGCGCTCCAGCGCTGCACCCCTGCCGAACGCGCGCAGATTGAAAAAGTCCTCACCGACCGCGCTTTCAACGGAGTCACCCACCAGAACATTCTCGACATCCTCAACCGCTACGAATCACTGCAAGCTGCTAATGCGAAAGCAGCAGACTTTGCCGAAGCCGGGCGTCGCGACCTCGCTTCGTTCCCCGATTCAGAGATCAAGCGCGCGCTCATGTGGATTCCCGACTTCATCGTCGCCCGCGAAAAATAGCCGCTAAGTTTTCAAGCAATAAAGAAGCCGCCTCGAGGGCGGCTTCCTTGTTGCTGCTGAACAATTGCTCAGTGAGTCGCGTGTTCGATCGATTTACTCCACCCTGCGCGTTCGTCCAGTTGATTGACGATTTCGCGCCCGATGACCAGCGACGCCGTCGCCGCCGGAGAAGGTACATTGCAAACGTGAATGATTCCCTCCGTATGCACGAAGCGGAAATCGTCCAGCAATTTGCCGTCGCTATCCAGCGCTTGCGCGCGAACGCCTGAGCCGCCGGGAATGATATCGGCCTCGGTCAACTCAGGCAGAAGTTTCTGCAGGGCCTTCACAAATGCAGGTTTCGAGAACGAGCGGTAGTACTCTCCCACCGCATTTTTCCAGTGCTTGCGCGCCATCTTCCAAAAGCCCGGAAATGCAGCCGTACCCATTGCGTCGGCAAAACGGAAGGACGTTTTCGTGTAGCCTTCGCGCTTGAAGGCGAGCACCGCATTCGGGCCGGCCTCCACGCCACCATGCACGCGGCGCGTGAAGTGAACGCCGAGAAACGGGAATCGCGGGTCGGGAACCGGATAGATAAGTCCGCGCACAAGGTAGTGCTTCGACGTAACCAGTTCGTAATACTCGCCGCGAAAAGGCACGATGCGGAGATTGAGATCCGCCCCGGCCATGCGGCTGATCTCGTCGCTGTGCAGTCCCGCGCAATTGATGACCTGCCCGGCGCGGAATTCGCCGACGGTGGTGGACAGAATCGTCTCGCCATTGTCGCGTGTGATGCCCTTCACCTCTGCGCCGAGTTTCACTTCCCCGCCCTTGGCCGTAATGAGCTCCGCATACTTGGCCGCGACCATCGCGTAGTCGGTGATGCCCGTGCCCGGAACATGCAGTCCGCGAATGCCCGTGGTGTGCGGCTCGATCTCCCGAATCTCTTCGGCGGAAAGCAGTCGCAGGTTGGCAACTCCGTTGGCCAGTCCGCGCGAATGCAATTCGGCCAGCGCAGGCAGTTCACTCTCGCTGGTGGCGACGACAACTTTCCCGCAGAGTTCGATAGGCAGCGCGTGTTCGCGACAGAAGGCGATCATCTCCGTCGCGCCGGCTACGCACATTTTTGCTTTGTAGGAGCCGGGCTTGTAGTAGAGGCCGGAGTGAATGACGCCGCTGTTGCGACCGGTCTGGTGAGTTGCGACCTGCGATTCTTTTTCCAGGACAACGATGCGTAACGCCGGGTGGCGTCGCGTCAGTTCCAGCGCAGTCGCCAATCCGACAATGCCTGCGCCGATTACCACCACATCATGCGTGCTGGACATAAAAAGTAGTTACCCTTATTAACGAGATGTCGCCTGTGTTCGTGCTGCCTGCGCCGCTAGCGCGCTTTTCAGCGACGCCGCGACCTGCTCCTGTTCGGCGTCCGTCATCAAATGGAACATGGGGAGCAGGATGGTACGGTCTTGCGCCGACTCGCTCTCGCGTAGGTCGGGGCAGGGATTTGTCAGAGTGCCGGAGGCGCATGACCACGGCTCATGCGCGAATGCCGGTTCGCGATGCGAACACATGATGCCGCGACGCGTAGAGACCCCGTCATCGAGCATCGACTGCATTACCGCAACCTGGTCCACACCGTCCGGCAAGCGCACGGCAAAACTTTGCCAGTTCGAGCGAGCCCACTTGGGCTCCGTTGGCGCAACAAGTCCGGCGGCATCAGCCAGCAATTCGTGATAACGCGCAGCCTGTCGGCGACGCGTCTCCAGCATTTGCGGCAATTTTTTCAACTGTTCGCGACCCATCGCCGCTTGCACATCCGTCATACGGTAGTTGTAACCAAGTTCGGGATACTCTTCGAACACCACGCTCGTGGAGCCATGCCGCACCGTGTCCGGCACGCTCATCGAGTGCTGGCGCAGCCGACGGAAACGCGCATCCCACTCGGCGTTGCTGGTCGTTATCATGCCGCCGTCGCCGGTGGTTACAAGCTTGCGCGGATGAAACGAGAAGCAAGCGACGTCTGCGTGCGGACGTCCTATCTTTTCCCAATTACCTTGCCAGAAAATCTCGCTGCCGATGGCGCAGGCGGCATCTTCGACCACGGGAAGCCTATGTTTCTTCGCGATGGCGATGATGCGCTCAAGATCGCACGGCATTCCGATCTGGTGGACGGCGAGGATGGCCTTCGTCTTCGGAGTGATGGCCTGCTCCAGTCGCTCGGAATCCATGTTGAAGTAAACGGGATCGATGTCCACGAAAACCGGTATCGCCCCGCAATAACGAATGGCGTTCGCCGTCGCGATGTAGGAGTGGCTTACGGTGATGACTTCATCGCCGGCCTTTACGCCCACCGCGATGAGCGCGAGGTGCAGCGCCGTAGTGCAGTTGGAAACCGCGCACGCGTGCGCTGCTCCGGTGAAGGCGGCGAAGTCGCGCTCGAAGGCTGCAACCTCCGGCCCTTGCGTCACCCAACCGGAGAGGATGGGTTTCTGCACGGCGGCCGCTTCTTCCTGTCCGAGCCACGGCTTTGCTACCGGAATCATCTTCTTGTCGGCCATCGTTTCCCTATTTCGATGCGGCTGCGGCGAGCCGTTTCTGTTCATTGCGCCACGCCACCAGCTTTCGCAATCCTTCTTCGAGCCCGATCTTTGCCTCAAAGCCGAGCATTTTGCGCGCTTTTTCTGTCGAAGACAGTCGGCGGCTCACGGCATTGATCTTGCGCTCGGGACCGAACTCCGGCTTCAGCGTCGAGTCCATCGCCTTCAGCAAGGTCTTCAGTAATTCAAGCAGGCTCGTCTCTACGCCGCTGGCGACGTTGAATACCTCATCGCTTACATCGGCTTGCGCGGCCAGCACGTTGCAGCGCGCAATGTCTTCGACAAAAACGAAATCCATCGTCTGCCGTCCGTCGCCGAAGATGAGCGGAGCCTGTCCGGCTTCGATGCGGTCCATCCAGCGTATGAGAACTTCGGTATACGCGCCGTAGATGTCCATGCGCGGGCCGTACACGTTGAAGTATCGCAACGCGACATACTTCAGGCCGAACATATCGTTGAAGCTACGCAGCAGCCCTTCGTTGAAAACTTTGGTCGCGCCATACAAGGTGCGATTCGCGTAGGGATGGTGCGACTCGTCCGTGGGAAACACTTCGGCCAGCCCGTAGACGGAGGCCGAGGACGCGGCGACGACCCTCTCCACCTTCGCATTCACGCAGGCTTCCAGCACGTTGTAAGTTCCGTCGGCCATCACCTCCAGCGCCAGGCGCGGCTCTTCGGCGCATTGCGTGATGCGTATGGCTGCCTGGTGAAAGCACAGGTCGATGCCGTCCATGACTTTCGCCAGCGCTGCGCGATCGCGAATATCGCCCTCGACGATCTGTACGCGCGAATCGTTGATGACGTTCGCCAGGTTCTCGCGCCGTCCGCGCACGAAGTTATCGAAGATGACGATCTCTTTCGGTTCGAGTCCGGAGACCTGGTCTGCTATGTGCGACCCGATAAGTCCGGCGCCGCCCGTGATCAGAATGCGTTTGTTTTTTAATTCCATGATTTCCAGATTCCCTGAAGACTTCGGGAGTTTCGTGCCATCAACCGTTGCGCTGAGCCATCGCCGATGTCCCGGAATCAGGAACGCTGACATTCAGCAGATCGCGAACTACGTATCGCGGACGAGCTCGGGCTTCATCGAGCGTGCGCCAAACATACTCACCGATAACTCCCAACATGATCATCTGCACGCCGCTCACAAAAAGAAGCACTAGCATCAGCGACGTCCAGCCTTCGATCGGGTGCCCGAAGTACACCCGGTTGACGAACACGACAGCGCCGTAGAGAAAAGACAGAGACGCAGTGATCATCCCCAAGTACGACATCATGCGAATCGGCGTGTACGAGTACCCGACAAAGAAGTCTGCAAACAACTTCAGCCGCTTGCTCAACGTCCATTTACTCTCGCCGGTTTGGCGTGCCTGCCTCTCGTACGGGATCTGGGCTTGCGGAAACGACATCGTCGCCAGCAGGCCGTCGAGCGTAAGGTTTTGTTCACGATGCAATCGCGCAGTTTTAATCGCTTCCGGGCCGAGCATGAACATGCTGGCGCCACGCGGGGCGACATTCTTTGAAACCACCACCCGGGCGACAGCAAAAAATAACCAGCTCATCAACTTCGTTGCCGAGGTATCCTGCCGCTTGCCGTCGCGTACGGCCCACACTATTTGAATGGGCCCGCCCATTGCCCCGAGGAGACGCGGAATCAACTCTGGCGGTTCCTGCAGATCGCAAGGTACGAAACACGCCGCATCGCCGGTAGCAAAATCTAATCCGGCGCGGATCGCCATATGCGCTCCGCAGTTTTGCGAGAGTCGCACCACCTTCACGCGCACATCCGACCGGGCAATCTCGTTCAGATGCTCAAAGGTATCGTCGCCGCTGCCGTCATCGATGAACAGTATCTCGTAATGCAGGTTCGGCAGCGCTCCGTTTACCACGCTTGTTATCGCATCGTACGCGATAGTCACGGCAGATCCCTCGTTGTACGCCGGAACGATGACAGATAGTTTCATGACGCCGACCTCACCCGGCCTAGCGCCTTCCGTAATTGTTCTTCCGTCGGTGCGTCGTCGCCTTGTTGGACTGGCCTGAGGACACGTGCCGGATTACCGACCGCCACCATTCCAGACGGGATGTTGGAGACCACAACTGCTCCCGCGCCGATGAGACATCTTTCGCCAATTTGGACTTCATGCCTGCTCGATACGCCGCTACCGATGAAACTGTGCGATCCAATTTCAGTCAAGCCCGATAAAGCTATTCCAGCCCCAAAGACGACGTTGTCAGAGATCTTGTTGTCATGCTCAATCACTACTCTCGCGCCTGCCAGATTGCAAAGCGAACCGATCGTAGCTCCTGCGCAGACAACCGAGCCGACATTCATTGCAACATTGGTTCCAATTTTCACGTTGGGGTGAATCATCGCGCTTGGATGAATAAGGTTTGCCAACGGAATATCTAAATCGAGTGCTTTCAGGAATGTCGCGTAGCGCTCTGCTGAATAGCGATGTCCCATTGCTACCATGGATGGAATACGCTGCTTTGCGCAGGCGTGGAGGCCTTCCTCAATGATACCGAGGATGGGCAGATTTCTCGCTCCGACTTTCTTGTCCGGATACGAATCGTCATAGAAAGAAACGGACGACCACGGCAGTCCCATCCATTCCATCAGATTTAGTAGAAGCGCCGCTGCGCGGCCAGCTCCGAACATAACTCGGGGGGTGTCATTCATGTATTCATCCACTCGTCGCAAGCCGGTCAAACGGCCAAACAAAAAAGTACGGGAACTCGCTTGCGATCCGCTCCCGGCCCAACTCCGCAAGTTTATCGGTGCCCGCAAACGACCTGCAGTACACACGATAAGTGCACTCTTCCGAACCCCACTTTTTCTTGAAGCGATAGACACCAGATTCACGGTCGGGCGACGACTCCCAATTCCAAATTCGCAAACCCGCTTGCTGGGCATGGCGCGCCGCATGGTCGATGAGCAGCGATCCCGGCTGGGACGTGCGAAAAGCCCTGTCCGAACATGGGATGTAGTAACTGGCCGTTGCCGGCGACCAGATCATCAACAAGCCACCGATGACCCGGCCCTCCACTAGTGCCAGATACATGTGCGTACGCTTTCCCAGCACTGCAGGCCGGGTCAGTTCGTCAATGCATCTGCGCGGTTTCAGTGGTATTCCGTGGTCCTGGCAATTCGTCTCGTAAATCGCATAGAAGGCGTCCAAGCGGGTCTGAGTGATATTGGTCGTTACGGTAACGCCGAGTTGCTCCGCGTGCCGCAGATCTCGTCTGACCTCGGCGCTCCACTGGATACGATCCAGACGCAGATACTGCGTCAGCTTATCGACCCTGGCGCCACCTTGAAAAGCGGACGCGTACACATCTTCAGCATCACCAAGGAAGGGTGTGTACACCGAACACGATAGAGCCTTCTCGGCCTCGGCACGGCGGAGGAGTTCATCGACCAGCAGCTGGTGAACTTCCCTCTTTCCCTCGGCGCTTGAAAGTGCGCCAGCATTCGGCCCGAAGAACGGCAAGGAGTTGATCGCTAACCCATGAGCACTGCGCCGCACCATTGAGGGTAGAATCCCAACTAGCTGTGCACCGTCGTAAACGCCCAGGTACAACGGATCACCGAGCCCCAGCGAAACCAGCATGTCGCGGTAGAACGGATAGTGATACCCGAGCACTGATGCAGACGATTGCGCTAAGCTGTCGAGGAAAGTCGTGAGCGCAGGGTCATCATCTTTGCTAAGCTCTGTTACCTTCATCGTCATACGCCTACTGCACCCGCCGATTTTTTCCTGTGCGCTTTCACGCTCTTCACAACTTCTTGGATGTGCTCTTCCGTCATCTCCGGATACATCGGCAGCGACAATACGCTGTTGGCCAACTTTTCCGACACCGGGAAGTCGCCTTGCTTGTATCCGAGGTGCGTAAACGCCTTCTGCATGTGGACGCAGATGGGATAGTGAATGGCCGTGCTTACGCCGTCTGCCTGCATGGCGGTCATCATCTCTTCGCGATTGCTGACGCGGATAGCGTAAACGTGACGCACATGACGCGTGTCCGGCATCTGCCGCGGGAAGTCGACTCCGAGAGCGCCAAGCAGTTCGTCGTAACGTGCGGCGTACGCGCGACGCGCCTCCGTCCACTTTTCCAGATGCGGCAATTTCACTTTCAGGATTGCGCCTTGCAGACCTTCCATCCGGTAATTGAAGCCCTTGATGGAGTGATGATATTTCTTGTCCTGACCCCAATCGCGCATCATGCGCATCGTGTCGGCATACTGATCGTTGTTGGTCACGATCATGCCGCCTTCGCCGTACGCGCCCAGATTTTTTCCCGGATAGAAGCTGAAGCAGGCCATGTCGCCCA
>JBBRZF010000028.1:0-27352 GCA_038236965.1 Terriglobales bacterium
CGTCGTATCAACCCGCGTTCTCTCGCCCAAACTGGCTGTGATCTGGGCGGCGTTCTTCAACTTCGTCGCTGCGTTCCTGCTGGGCACCGCCGTTGCCCACACCATTGGCAAGGGCATGATCCGCCTGGACATCGTCACCCAGTATGTGGTTCTCGCCGGACTGATGGGCGCTATCGTGTGGGACATCGTGACCTGGCTTGCGGGCCTTCCAACATCGTCGTCCCATGCGCTCATTGGTGGATACGCCGGCGCAGCCATTGCCCGCGCAGCCATGCAGCCCGGCATTGGCTGGCATAACTGCCTTAGCGTCATCATTCCCGGCGGCTGGACCAAAACGCTCATCTTCATCATCTTGTCGCCACTACTTGGCTTTGGCCTGGGCTTCCTCTTCATGGTCGCGACCTATTGGCTATTCCAGTCGAAAGCGCCCCAGCAAGTCGATAAGTGGTTCCGCAAACTGCAATTAGTCTCCGCCGCCGCCTACAGCTTGGGACACGGTGGCAACGACGCACAAAAGACCATGGGCATCGTGGCTGGCGCTCTCTATACCGCTGGCTATATGACGCAGACAGACTTCAAGGGCGATTGGGGGACTATGAAATGGCCGATCATCTTGGCCGCTCATGCCGCCATTTCCCTGGGTACCTACTTCGGCGGATGGAAGATCGTTCACACCATGGGTTCCAAGATCACCAAGCTTAAGCCCGTAGGCGGCTTCTGCGCGGAAACGGCAGGCGCGCTCACTCTATTCGGTACGGCCTTGGCTGGCATTCCGGTCTCCACTACGCACACCATTACCGGCGCCATCATCGGAGTGGGAACCACCAACCGCCTCTCCGCGGTTCGCTGGGGCGTCGCCAAGCGCATCGTGTGGGCCTGGGTATTGACCATTCCCGCCTCGGCTGGGGTCGCCATGCTTACCTTCTGGATCATTCGCCTTTTCAATCCGACTGCCTAGCGAATTCCTTTCGTGCCGGACGGCGTCCCCGTCCGGCTAACACCTGCTAAATTTTCGAGTCATCCTTTGTTACAATCTCCTTAGTTCCCTATGACTCCCAACGCTGCTTTTTGTGACGTTCCAACCGCTATCGAAGAGATCCGCGCCGGACGTATCCTCGTCGTGGTCGATGACGAAGACCGCGAAAATGAAGGCGACCTCACCATGGCCGCCGAGAAGATAACGCCCGAGGCCATCAACTTCATGGCGAAATTCGGTCGCGGACTTGTCTGTCTCGCGATGACCGAAGAGCGTCTCGACTACCTGCGTCTGGGACCCATGACGGCTGAGAACACCTCGCAGTTCGGAACCGCGTTCACCGAGTCCATCGATGCCCGCGACGGAGTAACCACCGGAATCAGCGCCTACGATCGCGCTCGCACCATCCTTGTCGCCGTAGACCCCGCATCCCGTCCCAACGATTTGGTTCGCCCCGGACACACCTTCCCGTTACGCGCCCGCAAAGGCGGCGTGCTGGTTCGTGCCGGACAGACTGAAGCTTCCGTCGACCTTGCTCGCATGGCCGGACTCATCCCCGCCGGTGTCATCTGCGAGATCATGAAGGACGATGGCACCATGGCGCGCGTCCCCGACCTCATCGAGTTCTGCCGCGAACATGAGATGAAGATGGTCACGGTTGCCGAGCTAATACGCTATCGCCTGCAGAACGAGCGCACCATCGTGCGACAGGGCGAGGCGCTGGTGCCTACGCGCTTCGGCGAGTTCCGCCTCATCGCCTACAGCTCGGAGATAACCGGAGAGTCCCACATCGCGCTGGTAAAAGGCGATTTAGAGAATACGCCGCCGCAACCGACACTCGTGCGAATGCATTCCCACTGCCTGCTCGGTGACGTCTTCAGCGCCACCTGGTGCGAGTGCCGAGGGCTGCTCGAGGAGTCGATGAAGATGATCGACCGCGAAGGCCGTGGCGCCATCATTTATCTCCACCAGACTTCGAAGGGCTTTTCCATGGAAACTCTCGGCGGGAAGAATACGCTGCAGTTCCATCGCGAGATGCGCCTGCCCACGCTGCCCGATTCCCAGCGCAAGACGCAACGCGAGATCGGCATCGGTGCGCAGATACTGGCCGACCTCAAGCTGAAACAGCTTCGCCTGCTCACCAACCGCCCGCGAAAGGTTGCGTCCATCGAAGGCTTCGGCCTGGAGATCGTTGAACAGGTTCCCGTCCCGGTTACGGCCACCTGTCAGGATTGAGCGCTCCCAACTCCGAGTGCTTCTTTTCTGAATCTATTCTTCCCCGCTGCGACTCCAAGGCAATGTCTCTGGATTCCTGTTTATGGCACAAAAGTAACCGGACACCCAGACGATTACTGAGGTGTAGAACCAGCTACTTAGGTTAGAATGCTGCAGTCTAAGCTACTGTCATCATGTCGATATTGCCTGCGCGAATTCGGATCTTGTACGTCATCATGGGCGTCCTGCTGCTCGTCAGTGTGGTGCCGATGTACTTCTACGCCGACCGCGTAGTTGCCGTGAATCGCGACCGCCTCAAGGTGAACGAACAACTGCTGCAGACTACCATCACGCGCGCCTTGAGCGATGACCTTTCTCAGCGGCAGGTCACCTTGCACATGATGCTTGGCAACCTCAGTTCCTCCGTGCAGGTGGCCAGCGGAAACAACTTCACCGGAGCGCACGTGGAAGCGCCCGAACTTCGCGCGCTTCTGGAAAAATTCGTTGCCTCGTATACCGACCTCGCTTACGTCACCCTGCTGAACTCCGACGCCAAGGGCATCTCCGCAGGAAAGATCGCGCCTGACGTTTTCCTGCAGCGCGAACTGGAACACGCTTTCTCTGCCGCACGCGACGGCCGCGCCTACACCGGGCAACCCTTGATGATCGGTGCCGGCAAGGCCAGCCACACCGTTGTCCTTGTGAGTTCGCCACTGATGGCAGGCGGCAACCTCGTCGGAATGGTAGGCGCGGCAATCGATCTCAAGTTCCTCATCGATCGCCTGAAGGATCCCGGCCTGGGCGGTCTGCAGCTTTACGTCGTCGACCAGAATGGACGTCTGGTCGCGGGTTCGAATGACGAATTCGCCGTCGGCCAGGACATGACGCGCTTCGATATCGTCAAGAAATTCACCGGCCAGAACGGACTTGCCCGTTTCAGCGAAACCACGGAATTCGATTATCTGAACAACAAGACCAACGTGGCAATGTTGGGGACCTACAGTCCCGTGCCTTCGTTCCAGTGGGCGGTCATCGCCCAGAAGGAGCAGGAGAGCGCCTACGCCAGCGTCTATGAGATGCAGCACTATTCGCGCGCTCTGGCCATCGTGGCCGTGCTCCTCAGCGTGCTCATCAGCATGTATGCCGCGCGCAAGATCATCACTCCGCTGCAGACGCTGACCCAGTCCAGTCGCGCCATCGCTCGCGGAGATTTTTCGCAACGGGTCCACCTGAAGAGTCGCACCGAGTTCGGTGAACTCGCCGACACCTTCAATACCATGACCGGTGAACTGGAACAATTTGTCGAGGACCTGAAGCGCGCCGCCGAAGAAAACCGCGAGCTCTTCCTCAACTCCATCCAGATGCTCGCCGGCGCAGTCGACGAAAAGGATCCCTACACACGAGGTCATTCCGACCGCGTCACCCGTTACTCCATATTGATCGCCACAGAGTTGGGACTCTCCACCGACGAACTCGACAAGATCCGCATCGCCGCGCAATTGCATGACGTCGGCAAGATCGGCATCGAAGACCGCATCCTGAAAAAGCCCGGCGCACTCACGCCCGAAGAATACGAGATCATGAAGACCCACACGACCAAGGGCGCAAACATCCTGCGGCCTGTCGTGCATCTGCGCGATATGCTTCCCGGCATCGAGTGGCATCACGAATCGCTCGATGGACGCGGCTACCCGCATGGGCTCAAGGGCGACGAGATTCCGCTCATGCCGCGCATCATCAGCGTCGCAGACACCTTCGACGCCATGACGACCAACCGTCCCTACCAGGCCGCCATGGACGCCGAATACGTGATTCGCATCATCACTTCCCTTGTGGACAAGAAGTTCGATGGACGCGTGGTCAACGCGCTTACCGTCGCATTCCAAAGCGGCAAGCTACGACTTAATCGCGCCGCTGCCGTCAACCCCGATCAGCCTGTCCTGGCCGAAGCTGCTGCTGTCGCAGTGGCTGCCGGCGCAGGAGCCGGAGCAGGAACCGGCGCAATCGCTCCCCCGGTCGTCACTCCTGCCCCAGCTTCAGTAGCGTCCGCGAATTCGTAGAAGAGCCCATCATCGAGCGCTTCTGATTCCCCGTTCAGCGCACTCCTCCACGCCAACATCTATAATGTTTGAGGCATGATTCAGACATTATTTGGCAGTCTCGACGAACAGCCCCAGAAACAATCCCTGTTCGACAAAA
The DNA here is from genome assembly GCA_038236965.1 of Terriglobales bacterium. Lineage (GTDB taxonomy): Bacteria > Acidobacteriota > Terriglobia > Terriglobales > Acidobacteriaceae > JBBRZF01. The sequence continues at coordinate 4,391 of JBBRZF010000028.1, forward strand.
TGAAGCAGGCAGTCACGCGCACGCGTGAAAGCCTCACCGAACGCATCGAAGAAGTCGTCGCTTTCCGCAAGGAGATCGACCGCGAAACGCTCGACGACCTGGAAGCAACCCTGCTCGCCGCCGACCTCGGCGTCGCCACCACGACCGAAGTGCTGGAAAAGATGCGCGAGAAGGTCGATCGCAAGCAGATCAGCAATGTGGACGAACTCAAGCGCGTGCTAAAAGACGAGCTTCTCGCCATCCTTTCCTCTGCAACCAACAAGGCAGTCAAGGCCGTCGACGGCCCCGAGGTCATCCTCGTGGTGGGCGTCAACGGGACCGGCAAGACGACCACCATCGGCAAACTCGCGCACACGCTTCGCGCTCAAGGCAAGACCGTTCTGCTTGCCGCTGCCGACACATTCCGCGCCGCCGCCATCGAGCAGTTGGAAGTCTGGGGCTCGCGTACTGGAACAGAAGTCATCAAGACCAAGGCTGGCGGCGATCCCTCGGCGGTGCTGTTCGACGCGCTCACCGCGGCAAAAGCGCGCAACACCGACTACGTTATCGTCGACACCGCCGGACGCTTGCACACCAAGACTAACCTGATGAACGAACTTGAAAAGATGCACCGCACCGCGCAACGCATCATCCCAGGCGCTCCGCACGAGACCTTACTGGTGATGGATGGAACCACCGGTCAGAATGGATTGCAGCAGGCGCGAATGTTTACCGAGTCGGCCGGGGTCACCGGCATCGTTCTCACCAAACTGGATGGCACCGCCAAGGGCGGAGTCGTCGTCGCGATCTCACGCGAACTCGGACTGCCCGTCCGCTACGTGGGCGTGGGCGAACAGCAAGGCGACTTGATTCCCTTCAACGCCAACGATTTCGTGGAATCCCTATTCTCGTAAAAATATCCTTTTTGTTTTTATTTCAGATTGCTTCTCTATGGCCCGACTCGATTACGACGAACTCTTCATGACGCAGGCGCTGGAACTTGCAGCGCAAAGCATCGGGCTTGCATCGCCCAATCCTTACGTTGGCGCTGTCGTGGTCGACGAACGCGGGCGCATACTCGGACGCGGCACACACACCTACGCCGATCGCAAGCACGCAGAAGTTCTCGCCCTGGAAGGCGCCGGAGAAAAGGCGTGCGGCAACACGCTCTACATCAATCTCGAACCCTGCTCGCACACTGGACGCACAGGCCCGTGCGCTGACGCCATCATCGCCGCTGGCATCTCACGCGTGGTGGCCGCCATGCGCGATCCCAACCCGCTTGTCAGCGGCAAGGGCTTTGAGAAACTTCGTGCCGCCGGAATCGAAGTCACCGAAGGCGTCATGGAGGAGCGGGCACGAAAGCTCAATGAAGCCTTCGCAAAATTTATTCGCACGCGATTGCCGCTCATCACTTTGAAATCGGCCATGACGCTCGACGGCAAGATTGCCGGGCCTGCCTCCGCCGCAACTACTTCCGCCACGCTGGGATCTTCTGCCGCCTCCGCCACCTACATCACGGGAGAGGCCGCGCGCGCGCATGTGCAGCAACTGCGCCACGCCAGCGACGCCATCATGGTCGGGGTCGGCACCATCATTGCCGACGATCCCATGCTTACCGACCGCAGCGGAAAGCCGCGCCGGCGGCCTCTTCAGCGCGTCATCTTCGACTCGCGCCTGCGTCTGCCCATCGACTCGCGCATCGTGAAGTCCTGCGACAACGACGTCATCGTCTTCTGCTCGTTTGCCGAGGAGACTAAGCGTCGCGAACTGGAATCGCACGGAGTGCGCGTGGAACAGGGTTCGCTTAACATGCCGGAAACAGCGGGTAATGTGCCTTATCCACATAAGGAGCAGCCTGCGCACGACGGGCGTCCGGATATGCGCCAAATTTTTCGCCGTTTAGGAGAACTGGAACTGACCGGCGCGCTTGTGGAAGGCGGCGCGATGGTGAACTCGGCGTGCCTTGCGGCTGGGGTTGTGGACAAGATTTTTTTCTATTACGCGCCGAAGATTCTGGGCGGCTCAGCGGCGGTGCCGTTTGCTTCGGGCACTGGATTCGCGTCGATTGGCGAAGCTCCTGTGGTTTCTCGTATAAGCCTGCATCAGTTTGGCGAAGACTTCGCCATCGAGGGATATCTCCGCGATCCCTACGCTGAATAACGATGTGCGCCACGTCACACCGTGTGGTGGGCAGAAGTGTTTATCATATTGAATCGCGCTGACGTCTAACGTCTGGCGTCTGAAGTCTGAGGATTGATCATGTTTACTGGAATCGTTGAAGAAGTCGGGCGCATTGCGCGCATCGAGCAGAATGGTGAGAATCGCCGCATAGTCATTGAGGCCGTGGAAGCTCCCAAGGAGTTGAAGCCCGGACACAGTGTCGCCGTCAGCGGCGTTTGTCTGACTGCGCTGGATATCACCGAGACTACTTTCGCCGCGGATTTAGCGCCTGAAACGTGGGTACGCACTTCGTTCTCGCGCATCACGCCGGGCGCACGCGTTAATCTCGAACTGCCCCTGAAAGCCGATGGACGCATGGGCGGACACATCGTGCAGGGACACGTGGACGGCGTGGGAAAGCTCATTGGTTTTGAGCGCATTCCGGACTCGGAGATGTTCTGGCTTCACGTTGAGATTCCTGTCGATATGGAGAAGTACCTGGTCTATAAGGGGTCGATTTCGATTGAAGGCATCAGCCTTACGGTGGCTAAACTCGATGGATTGCGCTGCACGGTTGCCATCATTCCGCACACGGTGGAGATGACGAACCTGGGCACGCTGAAGCCTGGCGACCCCGTGAATCTCGAAGCCGACATCGTGGCCAAGTACCTGGAGAAGTGGTTCAAGCAGCGCGAGAATGAGACTCCCGGGCTCTCAGTGGAGGCTCTGGCGGCGAAGGGTTTCTAGCGGCGAACTGTAGTCCGAAATATAGAAAAGGCTCCCACTGGTTGGGAGCCTTTTTTTGCGTGCCTCTGGCAGCGAGAGCTATCGGTCCTGAAGCAGAGCGTTGCCTCGGGTCGAATCCTCTCCTAATGAATGTTGGCAACACCCATGTATGCCAACGTCAGGCATACATGGGGCACCAGTTCGCGATGCTGTTGCGGGCGAAAACAAAGGGTCTCCCCGCTCCGCTTCGCTGCGGTCGAGAGGAAGTTTTGGTGGTGGGATGACGGGTGGGAGGTCTTATTTGCCGAAATAGTCCAATCCCATTTCGTCGAGCGTCATGAACTCGCGCACGATGGGTTCGTCTGCCTTGTCCATTCCAGCGGGAGGGCCGAAGTACACTACTCGGCCTTCGTGTAAGAAAGCGACCTTGTCGGCAATCTTTTTTGCCAGGGCCATGTCGTGGGTGACTACGATGCTGGTCAGCTTCAACTGGTACTTCAGCTTCTTGATCAGATCCCCAAGTAGCTGGGCCATTAGCGGGTCAACCATCGTGGTGGGTTCGTCGTAGAGAATCGCCTCTGGTTGGGCTGAAAGCGCGCGCGCGATGGCCACCGAACGCTTCATTCCCGTGGAGAGGTCGGAGGGCAACTGGTCGCGATATTGGGCGACGTTCACCATCTCCAGGAGTCCATCGACGATCTGGTAGATCTGTTCTTCGTTGAGGTCTCCGCGTTCGCGCAGGGGGAAAGCCACGTTTTCGCCTACGCTCAACGAATCGAAGAGAGCGCCATTCTGGAAGACCATGGTGACCTTCTTGCGTATGCGCTGCAATTCGTTCTCGGGATAGCTGGTGATGTCTTCGTGGGCGACCCAGACTTGTCCGGAGTCGGGCTTGAGGAATCCCATGATGTGGTGGAGCGCGACGGATTTGCCGACGCCGCTGCGCCCCAAAATGCACAACGTCTCTCCGGCGCGGACATCGAAATTCACTTGGTTCAGCACCACCTTCTCGCCGAAGGCCTTCGAGACATCTCTGAACTCGATGTAGGGCTGCTGGTCGAGTTGCTCGTTCGTTTCGCTCATGAGAAAAAACTGGTCTCCTGCGACAGTTTGCTTGCTCCAGGCAGAAACCTCAAGCACAACTTAAAGGCCCACTACGTAATCGCATTTCCCTGCCGAAGCTGTTCGTACTCTTCCGGCGTATTCACGTTGGCGAACAACTCGACTCGATATCCAGCCTCGCCCAACTCCGATTCCTCTATCACGTCCACCGTGATTGCGCCGCCGAAGAGCGCGTCGATTTTGTTACGCCCTTCCCGCAACGCGCCCTCTGCAACCTCGGCGAATGTCCGCCGGTAGACGGCGCAGAGAGGCTGATACCTTTCGCCTAGCCGCGCCACCGTGACCACGGCTTGCGTCTTCCGCGCCCGTTTCGCCAAGTACTCCAGCAACTCGGTCGTCACCAGCGGCATGTCCACGCCGACGACGAGATTCAGTTCCGTGGCGCTCGACTTCAGGGCGGCATGTATCCCGCCGAGCGGCCCACGGTCCGGGAAAATGTCTTCTACGATTTGTCCCGCCCACGCGTGCTGCGCGTAGCGAGCGCGCGAACCCACGATGCGTACCTCTGGCGCGACTGCGGCGCAGACTGCCAGCGCATGTTCGAGCAGCGATTCGCCATCTGCCAGCGACAGCGCAGCCTTGTCGCGTCCCATGCGCGAACTCTTTCCACCCGTCAGCACGAATGCCGTCAAGTCGCCTGCGGCTGCATGTTCCATCGATATCCTCGTTCGCACATCATACGGGATGCGGTGGCGCGGCGCGATTGTGAAAAGCATTTCACGCTGCAACTCCGTAAAGTTCATCCGCACAAAATATGAGGCCGCGAGTTATCGCTCGCGGCCTTTCGTATTTTAGAAGCCATTTACGCTTGAGCTTTGGGATCTTCCGGACTCCAGTGGATCTCCATTCCCACGATGCGTCCTGCCAGGTCGAGGTCGAGCTTTGCGGGAGCCTGCACCACGGCATCGCCGTTGTACCCCGGGATCGCAATGAACACGCGCGACTCTACGCAACTGGTAAGTTCTTTCCGGATGAACGTCATCGCCTGGTCGTTGCGACAGGTCTTCGGCAACACGAAACTGAGGTGCGCGATATCGCCCGTCTCTGAAACCGAGACCGCTGCCTCGATGGGCATGCGCGCGTGAACCTCTTCCGTCTCGATCTCCAGGTTCGGCTTGAACGCAACGTAATACAGGAAGCCGTCCTGCGGATCGTATTGCGACCGTTCGACTCGGAAACTCATTGGCCCCTTTGCCTTCATTTACAAACGCTCTACGGAAACTCGATACCGTATGGGCGGAAGTTGTACCACAATAGAGTCCCTCCGTGCAGGAAAGTTGCGAACTCAGGCTAAATACTTCGCCAGCAATGGGATAGTACTCGCCTTTCAGTTCATTTCGTCGCGGATTGTGAATCTCCCCGCCGCAGACTTTCGTCTAACTAGCTATGGCAACTTCCGCCAGAGTACGTGTTTATACAGATGGAAGATGCGATTTCTGCTGGTGGGCGCGCGGCTTGGTTGAACCGTATGACACCGGGAAGCGCATCGATTTCCGCGACTTTAATATTGCGGAGGTTGCGGCAGAGACACCCTATTCGCGCGAAGAACTGGTTCGCGAGATGCATGTGCTTACGCCCGATGGACGCTGGCATGCCGGATTCTTCGGGTGGGTGGCTGTGTTGCGGGAACTGCCTCGGCGTAGGTGGCTGGCGAAGGTATTATCGATGCCGCCCTTTCGCTGGATAGGGCCCGTACTGTATCGTTTGATCGCGGCAAATCGCTTCCGCATACCGAAGGTTTTGCTGCGAGGAGTGGGCGTCCCTTCACCCTGTGGTGAAAACTGTTCGCTGCCCAATGTGAGCACAAAAGAACATCCTTCTCCCCGGAACGGGGTTTAAGATTGTTGTAAGCGGGTACTCTGCATCTAATCGAACGTATGACCAGAACTTAACAGGAGATTTTTATATGATCGTCCAGAATCCCTTTAATCGCTCGAACACCGTGCAGCGGTACTTGGTCTTAGTGGCGCTGTTGCTCGTACTGGGACTCGCCGTTGGCTGCAACAAGAGCCGCAGCGACGCGCAGATCGCAAGCGAAGTACAGTCCAAAGTTCTCAGCGACCCGAACGTTCCCAGCCGCCAGATCAGCGTACAGGCGCAGAACGGCGTGGTGACTCTGGCCGGAAACGTGACCACTGACCAGGAGCGTGCCGCTGCGGCCAACGCGGCCGGTCAGGTGGAAGGCGTAAAGACAGTCGTCAATAATCTTCAAGTGGCCTCGGCGGCCCCTGCACTCGCGCCAGAGACCGCGCAGCAACAGCCCGCGCCTGAGCCAGTCGCGCCTCCTGCTCGGCGTGCCAGCAGCCAGCCAGCGCCTCGTCGCGCAACCACCACTCGCGGCAGCGGACGCTCAGACGTTCCTGACAACAGCACCATTACGACAAACAACGCCCCCCCGGCTCCGGTTGTGCCGCCGCCTCCGGTCAAGGTCACTATTCCCGATGGCACCACCATTGCGATTCGGCTCATCGACGGCCTGGATTCGGAAAAGAACCAGACCGGCGACAGCTTCCGCGCAACGCTTAGTTCGCCTATCGTGATCAACGATGAGGTCGTGCTGCCTGCCGACGCCGATGTCGAAGGCCGCGTGGTCGAGGTAAAAAGCGCAGGCCACTTCGCCGGCGCATCGGTGCTTACCATAGAACTCAGCAAGATCAGCGTCAATGGGCGAACCTATCCCATACGCACCAGTCAGTGGACCAAGGCTGGCAGCTCGCGCGGAAGGAACACGGCAGCTAAGGTTGGCGGCGGCGCAGCACTGGGCGCCATCATCGGCGGAATCGCCGGCGGCGGCAAAGGTGCAGCTATCGGCGCCGGCGTCGGTGCAGGTGCTGGAACTGGCGTGCAAGGCATGACCAAGGCTCAGCAGATCAAGCTGAACTCGGAAGCGCTACTCACCTTCCAACTCCAGAGCCCCATCACGGTAACCCCCGTGGCGCAGGCGAATCGCTCGCGCAGCAACAACTGATATTCCAAGCAACAAAAAGGGCGCGCCTTCGGGCGTGCCCTTTTTTATTAGCGGTCGCGCTCAGTCGAGTTCGTAGGCGTGGATCTTCGTCAGCAGCGTCTTGTAACTGATGCCCAGCTTCTGCGCAGTTGCAGCTTTGTTCCATTTGCATTCGCGCAACGTGGCCTCTATCTTCGCGCGTTCCACCTGCCGCACCGCTTGCGACGAGATGTCGGCCAGTGACCCTTCCATGCTGATCTCTGCCTGCTCTGCGTCGGCTTGCCGGACATTCGCCGACAGCGCAAGGTCAGCAGCATGCAATTCTCCGTCGTTCAAGATGGCGGCCCGCTCGATCACATTCTGCAGTTCGCGGACATTGCCTGGCCACCGGTGCGAGCGTATCGCGCTCACCGCATCCGCTGCGAGTTTCAGCCGCGGCTTTTTCAATTCGCGCCGGAAGCGTTCGATAATGTATTCCGCCAGTACCAGCACATCTTCGCCACGCTCGCGAAGCGCGGGGATGTGTATGGGAAAAATCGCCAGCCGATAATACAAGTCGCTGCGGAATTCCCCTGTCCGGGTGGCACCTTCCAGGTCGCGGTTCGTTGCCGCCACCAATCGCACATCCACGCTGATCTCGCCATTGCCGCCAAGACGCTCTATTTTTTTCTCCTCGATAGCGCGAAGTAATTTCCCTTGCGCGGCCAGCGGCAATTCACCGATCTCGTCCAGAAAAAGCGTGCCGCTATGCGCCAGTTCGAACTTTCCCGTCTTGCGCTGGTTTGCCCCGGTGAATGCGCCGCGCTCGTGTCCGAACAATTCATTCTCGACAAGGCCATCCGGAATGGCCGCGCAGTTGATGGCCACGAATGGCTTCGACGCCCGCGGACTCAGTTGGTGGACCGCTCGCGCGAACAACTCCTTACCCGTTCCGCTTTCGCCCAGCAACAGCACGGTGCTCTCGGAGGTCGCGATGCGCTGCATCTCGCGCGCAGCTTCCTGCATGGTGGGATGTTCGCCGACGATCCTCGGGAATCCGAATTTGCGCGCATACTCTTCGCGCAGCACGATGTTCTCACGCAGCAGTTGCTGGCGTTCCAGCGCGCGAGCCAGCAGATGTTGCAGATGTTCCAGGTCGATCGGCTTCTGAATGAAATCGAAAGCGCCATCGCGCATCGCCGTCACTGCTTCGGTGATCGATCCGTAGGCGGTCATGATGACTACCGGAAGGTTCGCGTCAGCGTCCAGGGCCGCGCGCAGGACATCCATGCCGGTACCGTGAGGAAGCTTCAGGTCCGTAAGCACGGCAGAAAATCGCTCCTGCGCCAGCAGCGCCAGCGCCTGCGGCACATCGGCCGCTGCGATCGGATGATGCCCCATGCGCTCCAGAGCAGTCGTCAGCATCTCGCGCAGTTCCGTCTTGTCTTCCACCAGCAGGATCGTATTCATGTTTTATTTAGAAAAGGCGACCGAGATGTTCGGTCGCCCTCTCGGATAGCCAACGCGCCACTCACTACTCTAAGCCCATCACTCCGGCCTTGCGCGCTTCTTCTTTCATGGATTCCAGCTTATCTTTTGCGGCTTGCAGGCCGGCGCTCTTCGCCGCCGAATCTTCCTTGTACTTGCGTTCCGCGTCCGCCCACTTCTTGTCGTCCCGCAGGCGATTGCCGGCGTCGGAATAGAAAACCGCCGCGCGCAATTTGTACTCGCGGTCCATCAACTCGATCTCGCGTTGCAGGTCGGCGACTTTCGCTTTCGCGTCGTTGATCTTCATCTTGTAATCATCGTCGCGCTTCTTACGGTCCTCGGCGGACGGCCCCTTGGCCGACGCGGCATTCCCGGCACGGGCAGGAGCCGCCGGTGCCGCCGGTGGCGCCACGGAAGGCATGTCGTCATTCGTATAGACCCGTTTCGCCTTTTCCGTCTTGGGCTGCGACTTCTGTTCACGAGCAACGTCGCCCAGGGACTGCGCGGATGCGCAGATTGCAAGCGACATCACCACCGAACACGTTACGACCCTTATCATCCGCTTCATCTCAAGCCCCCTGGCGCTCTCCGCAGAGCATTCCTAAACTTTGCGAGTTGCCGCTATTCTAGCGCGATTCCGCGCATTCTCATCCCTGCTTTGCATTCGGTAACCACAAGGTGAACGTGGTACCCGAAGGGCCACTGGCCACTCGGACATGGCCGCCGTGCTGCGTCACGATGCGATGCACCAGCGCCAGTCCCAACCCCGTCCCCTGCGGCTTCGTCGTATAGAACGGGATGAACACTTTCTCAACATCTTCTGCCGCGATCCCGCTTCCGTTGTCGGCGAGTTCTACTTCTACTCCGCCGCCCTGTTCCTGCGCACTTACGCGGACTTCCGTTTCCGCATCCTCTCGCCGCGCCTCCCGGCTGTTGCGTAACAGGTTGCTGAACGTCTGCCGAAGCGCGGTCGCGTCACCAACAATAACCTGGCCAAAAGGAATCTCGCAGGCCACGTGGACTCCTGCCTGCTGCGCGCATTCCTCCACCATCCTGCGCAACGGATTCTCGGTTCGCTTCAGCTCTTGCGGACGCGCAAACTCCAGGAAGTCCATCACGATGCGGTTCAGCATCGTAGTCTCCCGCGCAATGCGTCCTCCGAAATCCTTTGCTCCGGTATCGGGCGACGTCGCCAGCATCTGCGCGTATCCGCTGATGGTCGCCAGCGAATTTTTGAACTCGTGTGCGATGCCTGCCGACATCTCACCCAGCGCAGCCAGGCTATCGCGCGTCCTCACCTGCCGTGAGAGTTGCGTTATCTCCGTGAGGTCGCTCACCAGGCAGGCGACGCCCAGCGATTCGCCCGCGCCGTTGCGAACCGGAGAGAGCGTCAAACCCAGCACGCGCGCCGCTCCGGCAGGTGTCTTGTAGTCCACTTCCATGCGCCGGAATGCCGCCAGTTGCTGCGGTGCCGCAGCGCTGGTTCTAGCAATCTCCACCGCTTCCAGCAAGGGGATGACGCTGCCATGTTGCGCGCCGTTTTCTTGACGCACGGCGCTCACGCCGCGAAACAGGTCTCGCGCATGAAGTCCGAATGGCGACGCATATCCCAGTATCGCTTTCGCCGCATCGTTCGCCTGTTGCACCAAGCCGGCAATGTTCAGCAATACGACTCCGCTCGCCAGATTCGATAGCACGGCGGCGCTCAAGTTCTCAGTGGCCGCTGCCCGAGCGCTCGCTTCTTCGCGCAAACGCCTTAGCTCCTGTTCCTGATCTTTCAGGCGCTGGATCACTCCGTGATAAGCCTCCAGCTCGAAGCCGCGGCTCTCGTTGGACGAACGCGCGATCCACTCCGTCTCAGAGGTGATGCTCTGCCGCATACGCTTCATAAGCCACATGCCCAGAAAGGTAAGGCCAACCAAGGCGAGGAAGGAGATGATGCCGCGCAGAACGATCGGATTGGTGATCAGGTCCACTAGAAGCGTCCCAGGTACCAGCGTAGAAATTCACCGCCGTAGAAGATGACCAACATGGCTACGCCGCCCAGGAATACACCGAACGGCATCTCATAGAATCGCATCGCCAGCGAGGCCGAGTTCCATGCTCGCCTCAGTTGTGGCGCGCCGTATCTTCGCAATCGCTTGCTGAATACGACCAGCACCACGAACATCCCGGCAACTCCGCCAAGCAGCGATGCGCCGAACAGGACCAGCAAGGTGAGCTTTGCGCCCAGGAAGACGCCGACCATCGCCATCAGCTTCACATCGCCGAAGCCCATGCCCTCAACGCCGCGAAGGCGCTTGTAGAGCTCTCCTGCGCCCCACACAAAGCCCGCGCCCACGACCGCTCCTATCAACGCGTCGCCCAGCCACAACACTACCCAGCCAACGGCTGGCACGGCATTCACCCACCCGGCATCGCGGCAGTATCGCGAAAGCAATCCGCCCACCGGCACAACGATCGAGAAGCCGAGCCCGATCCAAAATCCCGGAATCGTCATCTTGTCCGGAAGCAGGTGATGGTCGTAATCAGTAAAGATAAGGCCGAGCAACAGGAAGGTGAGGACGCAGTATTTCACTGTCTCTAGCGTAGCTCCAAAATGCAGAAAGCAGAGCAGCCACAGAAGTCCGGTGGCGAGTTCCACCAGCATGTAGCGCGCAGAGAACGGCTCTTTGCAGCCTCGGCAGCGTCCTCGCAGTATCAACCAGCTCAGTACGGGGATGTTGTCGTAGCCTGCGATAGCGTGTCCGCACTTCGGGCACGCCGAGCGCGGACGAACCACCGACATCCCAAGCGGGAGCCGGTAGATGCACACGTTCAGAAAACTGCCAAAGCACAGCCCGAAGAGAAATGCCGCTGTCGCGTATAGGTAATAGAGTTCCGGTTCCACGTTCCGCCCGTAGTGTGTCTCTGCTGGATGGCCAGATTATACGGGTAGACCTGGCAGAATGCCGACATTCCGTGGGATGAGCACTTAGGTTACCGTCAAGCGGCTTGCTCTGGCTCCCATTCGCGATAACGAATGATCTCGCCCGGCAATTGCGGTGCGACGGTATTGTTGGGTGGGAGATGGCCCGTCCAGTTGATCTTTCGCTTGTTCACCAGCCGCATCTCGGGCCTTTCCGAGAACGTCTCATCTTTCTCCCGAAGTTTGACCTGCAGCGCATAGCCGGCCTCGTCATCTTTTTTACTGCGAGCGCTCCAGTCGCGGATCGATTTCGCGAGTTCTTCGCTCACTACTTCGGAGGGCCTTAGCACCAGCACCCAATCATGCCGCGAATCCATGGCAAAAGCGCCAGCGCTGACACCTGGGATCGCAACCTTCACCCTTGCGGGCCACGCGTTGTGTCTCGTCGTCCGAACCCTCATCGACCACCAGCACATCGCTGCAGCAACTCTTGAGGGAATCCAATACTCGCGGAAGATGCTCGGCATCATTATGTGTATGGATGAGGACGGAAAGTTTCGGCATCGGCGCGTCTCCTCGTGATAAGAAGGAGGCAAGCCTTGTCGAGTTGTACCCAGGCTACCTGCCCACTCCCGCACGTTCCTGAACCTGCTTCATGTGATGGCGAGTGTGGCAATGATGGAAACGCCTCCACTGGCCCGGAGTAAGCGGCCCCAGTACCGGATGCGTTCCAATCGGCCCGCTTCTGCCCTTCACAGCCTCCAGTTCCCTCAGTGCGGCATCCATCCGTTCAAGCTGCAGATAGATGTCCTGCAGGATAGACTGCGGGTCCACGCTCCCCGTCGGCACTGCGAATTCTGGCGACTTGCGTCCGCCGGGAAAATATCCCACCACGGTGATGAGGAATGTCCCCACCTGTTGCTTCAGGTTTTGCGGAGGAAATTTTTCGTCTGTCGTACGCAGTCGCTCGAACAGTTTGGTGGAAGTGCGATAGGTTATCAGCAGGTGCTCCAGCACCTGGGCCGCACTCCATTTTCCCGCGGGCGCGGACTTCAGCGCTTCCGGAGTTGCTCCCCTCGTGGCCTCTTCTATTTCCTTGCGAGTCCACTCGATGTATACATCCATTCGTCGCTCCTTGAGTTCCTATGTGTCTGGGCTGACTTTCAGATACATTCAACATCTAGCTCGATTCAAAGGATTGAACAGAATGCGCAAATTCGCAACCGGGTTTCTTGCATTGACTCTCCTGCTCATCACGGCCTGCAATAGTGGCAGCAAACCCGCTCCAGCCGGCGAACCCGCCGCGGAGAAAAAGGCTGCAGCTCCGCAGTACGAGACGGGGCGTAACGCCTTCCAGAAGCTGATGGTCGCCGCACGGGGATTCGCCCCCGACGTGAAGCCCTACCGCCTGGAGTCCGGATACACGCCTGACGCTCCCGCAACGGAAGGCAAAGCCGCGCTCTGGCGCGCCCAATTCGCTTCGCCCTCCAAGCACTCCATCAAGGCATACTCCTGGTCTGGCATAGGCGATTCGGCAGGCGTCAGTCACGGAACCGAGGACACTTACAATCCGTCCAACATCTCCACCCAGGTATTCGACCTCGCCTTCCTGAAGATCGATAGTGACAAGGCTTTCGAAGAGGCCCAAAAACATGGCGGCGAAAAACTCACAAAGAAAGACCCCAAGCAGCCCGTCATCTACGTACTCGATTTCACTCCCAAGTCCAACGAACTCATCTGGCATGTCATCTACGGCGACAACCGTAATAACTCCAAACTGAACATCGCGGTGAACGCCACGAGCGGCGCCTTCATGCACGTGGAACACTAGACGCCGAAAGCCCACGCTCATCAGGCGTGGGCTTTGGAAATCTTGCAGCAGACTAAATCTATTTCTTGGTCGACGCCTTCACCGCCGGAGCCGATGCTAATCGCTCCACCGCCCTGCGCGATTCTTGCGCATTCGGCCCGTGGGGCAGAATCTTCAGATACGATTCGTAACTCGCCCGCGCATCCGCCTTCTCTCCCAACTTTTCCTGGCAGACGGCAAGGTTGTAGGTTGCCTGAGCGTCGCCGGGCTTCCACTCAAGCGCCTCGCGATAACGACTTTCCGCCGCACGATAATTCTTCTTCTTGAAGTGATAGTCACCCACTTCAATATTCTTTTCCGCTTTGTGCGGGTCGTATCTCCGCATCTCGTTCACGTCGCTGGGAACATCGCTGTCGGGATGCGTTACCGCGTCTCCGGTCGGCGGAGACAGGTCAATGCGGCTATCTTTCGACGAACTCCGCGCGCTGCTATCGTCCGAGCGCGGTGCCGGATTATCCGCTTGCGTATCGGTTTGGGCAAATGCATTCGCCCCCAACAACAGACCCAGCCCTAAAACATAGATTGGAATGCGAGACATAGACATATTCTACTCCGCAGGAGACAGGCGGCGACCGAGCAATTGACCCAGTGGTAATTGGGTCCCTGTCCTTTCGCTTGCCCCGAACCACTCTAGTCAGCTTCGTTCTGATGCCCGCTCGGCGATAATTAACTTCGTTCAGCATAGGAGCGTCATGCAGTCCAACCTTGGTCGCACAGTTCGGTCCGTCTTCCTTCCCAGCGGTCTCCTCCTCGCTGGAATTGTCGGACTGCTCTATGCCCGGGTCATCAATGTCCCTACCCAGCAGGTCGGCGATTTCTTCTGCTACTTCGCCATCGCCGCGGGACTGCTCGCCTCCTTCCGTTTCAATTCTGTTCGCGCCTTCTTCACCACGCTCATTCTGGGTGCAGCCGCACTCGCGCCCTCGGGCCTCTCTGGCGACGTCGTTCTCTGCGCGGTTGCCATTCTGCTCCCCTTTGACCTCATCGCATTCTCCTTGCCCGAAGACCAGGGATTCACTGGCGCGGACATCGGCGTGGGCGCGGCCTTCCTCTTCTTGCAATTTGTAGCCATCGCACTATTTTCGCGCCCGGAACTCGGGGAGATCGCCAGCAAGCTCAATCACGAATTCATTCACGCCGCGTGGGCGCAGCAGGGCATTCCGCAGTTCGCACTCGTTGGATTCGCGCTCGCCGCCATCGTCTTCATCGTCCGTTACGCGCTGCTGCGAACGCCCGTCGAGATCGGCAGCTTCTGGCTCACCTTCGCCGCGCTGCTCGGCCTCCGTGCAGGAAATACGCCGCTACGTACGTTTTATATGGCCGCGGCAATCGCTCTGCTGGTGATCGGATACATCGAGAACGCCTATCGCATGGCCTTTCAGGACGATCTTACGCAACTTCCCTCTCGTCGCGCTTTCAACGAGGCGGTGCGCAAACTCCGCGACCAATATGCAGTCGCTATGGTCGACGTGGATTTTTTCAAGAAGTTGAACGATGAATTTGGACACGACACAGGAGACCAGGTGTTGCGAATGGTGGCCGCGAAGATCGGACAGGTGGGCGGTGGCGGAAAGGCCTTCCGCTTCGGCGGAGAAGAGTTTTGCATTCTCTTTGCAGGCCGTTCTATTGAACAGGCCCGCAACCTGGTGGAACTCGTACGCCAGGATATCGGCGACCATCCCTTCGTCGTTCGCAGCCCCGAGCGCAAGCTTCGCGCTCCCGAAGACCGCGGCGCACCCAACGCCCCTCGTGGAATGAAAGATGTGCGCGTCACCGTCAGCATCGGCGTCGCCGAATCCGCAGGCGGCACTCACGCCGAACAGATCATCTCTGCCGCCGACGAAGCGCTCTACGAAGCCAAGCGCAATGGACGCAATCGCGTGGAAATCAGCGCCACCGCTGTTCGCGCCTAGCTCATCGCAATCAACTACGCTGCTTCCGTCTCCAACTTTTTTCGCGCAAAAACGAAAGGCCCGCTTTTCAGCGGACCTTTCAGGGGGCGAAAGCACTCACCAGGCAGTGTTTGCTTTCGATGTCATTATTTCTCGGAGCCGACTTCTTCCAGTTCGTTCACGTGGACGTCGCCAGCAGTCACGGTTCCCTGTTTTGCGAACGAGTGTCCCGTGACCAGACCGAGTACGAACAAGCCGAGCACCAGTGCGCCCACGGCAAACAGCGTGTCGCCGAACATACGCATCCAGCGAAGGTTGTTCATCAGGCCCGATTGCAGGAACTCCGACGAACGCGCATACCAGGTGCCGTATTCAACCGACGCCCAGGCTTGCATCAAACCGATGGGAAGCAGGCTCAACAGCACCATCGCCGCCAGGCCTCCATTGATGCACCAAAACGCGATCGCGAGCGGTTTATCTTTCCATGCGTGTCCCGGACGCAGCGCCCGCAGACAGAACAGCATCAGTCCCAGGCCCAACATGCCGTACACGCCGAAGAGCGCCGTGTGTCCGTGAACCGCAGTCGTGTTCAGCCCTTGCATGTAGTAGAGGGCGATCGGCGGATTGATGAAGAAGCCGAACAGTCCCGCGCCTACCAGGTTCCAGAACGCAACCGCCACGAAGAAGTTGATAGGCCACTTGTAGGCGGAGATCCACGGCGTCTTGTCGCTGCTTCGCGACAAGCGTATGTTCTCCCACGCTTCAAAGCCGATCAGCACCAGCGGCACAACTTCCAGAGCGCTGAATACCGCACCCAACGCCACTACAGACGTTGGCATTCCCGTGAAGTACAAGTGATGGAATGTTCCGATGATGCCGCCCGACAGGAACACAACCGTCGAGAACAAGACGGCGCGAGTCGCTGTGCGTACCGAGAGCAATCGCAAGCGCGTGAACAGGAAGGCGATCACCACCGTGGCAAAGACTTCAAAGAAGCCCTCGACCCAAAGATGAACAACCCACCAGCGCCAATACTCCGCGGTGATCAGCGGCGAGCGCTGCCCGTACATCAATCCAGCCGCATAGAACAGCGGGATTGCCACGCTCGAAGTGAGGAACAGCATAAGAAGATTTTTGTCTTCGCCGCCGCGCATCAACGCCGGCTTCATCGCTCGCCATACCAGCCATAGCCAGAAGACGAGTCCGCCGAAGAGCGCGATCTGCCAGACGCGGCCGAGGTCAACGTATTCGTATCCTTGCGAACCGAACCAGAACCACAGGTTGCCGAGCTTCTGCTGTATGCCGAGCCACTCGCCTGCGAGCGAACCGACGACAACGAGAATCAGTGCGCCGAAGAGGATGTTCACGCCGAGGCGCTGTCCCTTGGGTTCGTGACCACTAACGGCGGGCGCGATGTAGAGTCCCGTCGCCAGCCATGAGGTTGCGATCCAGAAGATTCCGATCTGTAAATGCCAGGTGCGGGCAATGGAGTATGGCAGCCATCTATCGAGCGGAATGCCGTAGAAACCCGAGCCCTCCACTCCGTAGTGCGCGACGATTGCGCCCAGCAAAATCTGCACCACCCACAGCGCTGCGACAACGAAGAAGTATTTAACCGTGGCCTTTTGCGAAGGCGTTGGATTCAAGCCCAGCAGCGGATCGTGAGTTGGCAATGCGCCGTGTACAGGTTCTTGCGTGCGCGATGCGAAGTACCACACCATGCCGCCTACGCCCGCCAGCAACAGTACGAAGCTCAGTACGCTCCACACGATCGCGTCGCCCGTCGGACGATTGGAGATCAAATCTTCGTGCGGCCAGTTATGCGTGTACGACTGCGTCTCCCCTGGGCGATTCGTGGAAGAAGCCCACGCCGTCCACCAGAAGAACGCGGCCATTTCCTTCTGCTTGGCTACATCTTTCAGAGCATTTTTTGGAATCGCATACGCCGAGCGTCCGTTGCCGAAGACGTCGCCGTAGTAAGCCGACAGGTATTTGTAAGCCTCCACCCGCACCGGATCGATGGTGATGGTGTCGTGTTCCTTGTCATACGTATTGGTGCGCATCACGCGCTCAAGCCGCGCCTGCAACGCGGCTTTCTGCTCGATATTCAAGGCGGCAAAGTTTTCCGCGCCCTGCTGCTTCGCCCATCCATCGAGGATGAACACGCACTCGCGATGCAGATAGTCGGCCGTCCAGTCCGGGGCCACGTACGCGCCGTGTCCGAAGATGGAGCCGATCTCTTGACCGCCGATGGATTGCCAGACGTTCTGGCCATCACGAATGTATTCGCCGGAGAAGACCACGTCGCCATTCGCCGACATCACTTGCGCGGGAATCGGCGGACCAGTCTTGATTCCATGGTAGCCAACTCCGCCCAATACGGCGAAGGAGACGATAACGACCACCACGAAGGCGATCCAAAGCTTTCTATACTCCACGTTGCTTCTCCTTATATGCGAGCTCTGCAGTCGGCCACGTCGTACTCGCTTTTTGCAAGTGCGCGGGACGCTGCATGAACGTAATCACCAGATTCACAGCAAACAGCGTTACACCGGTAAGTTCCAGAACGGCGGAGACCGGCAGCACCTTCCATGCAAATTGAGATATCTCTTGATACGACAGGATTTCGCTGCTGACGCGCAACGCGCATCCGATAGAGAGCAGCGAAACGCAGGCAAACATGATTCGCGGACTAAACAACAACTTCATTCCGGAGAATGCCGGCAATACTCTCTGCCCGATGTTGAACACCATGATGGCAATGAAGCCGACCGTGAGCGCGTGTCGCGAGGCGCCCCAGATGCCAGCGGCATCGTGCGCGCGCGCCGCCCAGATTCCAAGCGCGGCGGCAACGACAAGCCAGCCAAAAGCGCTGCGCACAAAATATGGGAAACTCCCATGCACGCCTTTCGTTTTTGCCGCCTGTTGCGCAGGCTCGAAGATGCGCAGCGCTGCACACGCGAAGACCGCACCAATCAGCAGGACCACCGTCGCGACCCGGAACATACCAAACTGCGCAGCTATCACGCCCGTGGTGTTGATGGCTACCGCTGTCCAGAGGAGGCGAGCGTTCAATGCCCTGAGCCCGAGAAATGTCGGCAACCACTTCGAGGCGAATCCCCAAACGAACGGAACCAGGAAACCCCATCCGCACATGACAAGAAAGCGCTGATTGAAGGCGCTAGGGAATGCCGGGTCACTGCCTCGTAACGCCAGATAGACGCTCGCGCCCAGGTTCATCAGCAGCGTGGCCAAAAAGCCAAGCGTGCCGACGACCACCACCCACACCCATGAATCGAGCTTCTTTTTGCGGTCTTGTGAATCGCTTCCGGCATCGTGCTGTGAAACCGCGCGGAAGAAAATAAGAAAGGCTGCGAGTTCCATCGCAGCCGAGAGCGGCAACATCGCACGCCATTGCCAAAGGTAAACGTTCGTCGTCCACCGCAGCGCCACTCCCGTAACCCACAACACGCCGCAGAGCCAGCCGCTGTTCAGTGCGAACTTACTGCGCACGCTGGGGATGGAATGGAAGCCGATTCCAAGGATGAAGGTCCCGATCCAGCCGAAGAACTGCGCGTGACCGTGCGCCTGTATCCATGGTGCGGAGATGGAGTCCGCCGCGTGACGATTGCTGATGTGTATCAGGTTCCACACGCTGAGAAACGTTCCCGGCAACAGCATGAACGCCAGGCCCGCGAGGATATAGAAAACGAGCAGCCGCGACATCGCCTCTTCCCGCAGTTTGCTGCGCTGGAATATCTCCAGCGCGCTGTCCTGCCCTGCGGGTGTGCGGGTATCGATTTGTATCACTCGGCTGCTCATCGTCTTAGCTCGTCGTTAACTAGCGTGTTGATGTTCGTCGCAGCATTTCCCTGCGCCACATTCCGTTACCAGGTCGGCGTTGCGGTCGCCTTCAAGCGCCACCGAGCGCGGGAACAGAATGTTATTTTCCAGATGGATGTGCTGGTGCAGGTCAGCCTCGAACTCCAGCAGGCCCTGGTAGAGCATGCGGAAACTCATACAGCCATCGGCCGGGACCGTGAATTCGTTCGTCGTTTCGCGAAGCTTGCGTAGCAGGTCGCCGGCGGCATCGTGTTCCTGCATCATCATGCGAACCGGATTTGCAACTTGTCCGAAGCGCGGCGGAGGAATCAACTCGCCTGCGATCACCGCCTCTTCCATGCGAGCGATGTACGGGAACAGCACTTCTTCTTCCTTCAGCATGTGTACGCGCAGGTCTTCTGCCAGCGCGTCGAAGGCCGCCTTCACATCACTTAACTCAAGATGATTCGGCCCGTGTTTTCCCGCGACCTTGGCCGCCAACCCCGCAAGTCTTGGACTTTCCGAACGCACGTAAAGATGGTGCTTCTGAACGATCTGCGCGATCAACTCGGCCAGCGGAACTTCGCGCCAGTCGGTTGCGTTTTCGCATCGGGCGATACGCTCTTCGTCCGCCGACGCGATCTCCCGCAGCACCACTGCCGCGTCGAGATTCAGCCCATCACACGCTTCCGTCAGCGACTTGTGGCCGCCGCAACAGAAATCGATTCCCCTGGATTGGAATACGCGGATCGCACTGGGTACTTCTACGGCGAGTTCGCGAACGGTTTTCGTGGTGTCGAGTGTCATCGGATTCCCCTTGTCTCCTGAAAAAATGGTCCCGGCCATTCGCTGGCCTGTCCGGCCGGGAACTCAGCATCAGGAGGTCGTTTCGGCCCAACGGGCTATCGCCGGTACGCCGTTACAACAACCACTCTAGGGCTCGACCTTACAGCTAACTATGACTTAAGTCACAAGTCGAAAATATATCTTAACACGATATACATCGCTGCCAGCGCAGGCAAAAGCCCCCGGCGAACGCCGAAGGCTTCAGATTCCTTGCAGCCGGGAACTACCTAGGATTCGTCCAGCTCGGCCGATAGTTTTTTCATGTCCGTTATGAACACCGACCGGCCCTCGATGCGCAGGTAGCCCTCGGACTGGAAGCGGCTCAGGTTACGCGACACCAGCTCGCGCACCGTGCCTATCTGCGCGGCTAGTTCCTGGTTATTCGCAGGCAGCGTGATCTCCAGTCCTTCTTTCGTCTGCTTCCCTTCTGACTTCGCCAGCCGGACCAGCAGCGCCGCCAGGCGGCTGCGCACCGTAGTGAAGGAAAGTTCTTCGATGATTGCCACCAGGCGACGCAATCGCGCGCCCACCACAGCCAGCACTTTCAGCGCAACCTGGGGATGCTGCAAGCACAATGCCTGGAAATCCTGCTTGGCGATGAAGATGAGCGTGGTTGCTCCCAACGCCTGCGCCGTCGCCGGATAGCTGCCGCCATCGAACACAGGCAGCTCGGCTATCGAGCTCCCCGCGCTTTCGATGGATAGCACCTGCTCGCGTCCCGAGGCCGAGCTCTTGTAGATGCGCACATTGCCGGAATGCACCACGTACATCCCGGCGCACGGTCCGCCCTCGGAGAATACGAAGTTGCCGTCGTCGAACTTGCGCTCCACCGCGCGCGAAGCCAGGAATGCAAACTCCGGCTCGTCTAGTCCCGTGAATAACTGCACCTGCCGCAACGTCTGTAGAGTTTTCGCATCAATCATGTCCAGTCGATTGTAACAAGCACTGGTCCAGCGAGTACGTCTGGCAAAGGAATGGCGGGCCTCTTTCGCCCGCCACTAAGCCATGAATTGTTGGTATGAATCAGGGTTGATTACGGCGTCGCCTCTATCTAACCATATAGAAACTCGTGATCAACAGCATGCCGAAGGTGATTGAGTGCAACAACTCGGTGATACCCAACCAGGGAATATCCAGCTTTTCGGGCTTCTGGAAGAACCACATGGCGCCGCGGATAACGATCGGGATAAACGCCAGAATGGCCAGCGGAGGCAACCAACCGTAATAGCAGGCCGCTCCCACAGCGCCCATGAGTACAAACTGTCCAGCGAAAAACTGTCTTCCCCGCGAGATCTTTTCTTCAAACGTCGCGGCCCGCGCAGCATGCAAACGGACTTGCACATAATGGATCTGGTCGCCTGCAAAGAGCCAGCATGCCAGCCAGACGGAGATAGCGATGGTATCCAGACGTCCCGTGGCGACGTAATACGCAGCCGCTGCGGTTGCCGTCAGTCCAATCGAGCCGATGATCTGCGCCGGCATTCGCATCCGGCGTCCAAAAAGTTTCAGGGCGGATTGGGCAGCAAACGCCGTACCAGCAACGCAGGCGATGAACAGCAATCCCAGGTTGCGTCCCCCGTGCAGCAATCCGAAGCTCGCAGCGATGGCAATGGCCGCGACGATTGCGGTTGCCTGCGCAGCCATGCGCTTCTCGTCCTTGGTTGTGGCGCGCAGCGGACTGGTGCCCAGCAGGCTTTCCACCGGCGTGCGTAGCCAGAAGATGGAGATCGCGGCAACCAGTAGCAAGGCGATGTCCGACAATCCACGCCCGCTTCGCAGACCCACGCATGCGCCGATCACCAGCGGGACCAGCAGAATGCCCCATGCTCCATGCTCGCGAGGGACCACCAGGGCCCTCATCCTGTCACTTTGCATCGTGTTCAGTTGCGTAGCCATCTGAGCCATGGAATCCCCCACGAATAGCGTCTTCGTCTTGGCATCGCTGGAGTTCTGGAGCGTACCCGTTGCTGCATTCCGTTCTTCCCAAGTGAACGGGGGAGTCGCGATACAGGCCATTCGCATTTCTGCGGGCGCCGCTCGTCCCCCAACCCGTTAGGCCTTTACTTCGTCGCCCTTGTACTGCTTCGGCGTATACACGCAGAAGGGTTCGGAGGCCATGAAGTCACCTGTCGCCGCGAATGCACGTGCGCGACAACCCATGCACACGTGGCGGAACTCGCAGCAACCGCACTTCCCTTTCAATCCATCGTCGTCGCGCAGAGCATGGAACACTTCGGAGTTGTCCCAGATGTCGGCAAACTGCTGCGTTCGCAGGTCGCCCGCAAGCGCCGGCAGGTAACCGCAGGGATAGACTTCGCCGACGTGCGAGAGGAAACAAACGCCCGTTCCCGCAAGGCAGCCCTTTGTGACCGCGTTCATCGCGTCCGGATGTCCGCTGGCGGCAGCGCCCGGCGTTATCGTGTGGTGGCCAGCCGTGCCCGGATGTCCGGGCTTGAAGCTGATGCCCGTCGAGCCCGGCATGGTCATGTCAACTGGGCCAATGGGAGTGATGTCACCCTGTTCCTGCGCCACTGCTGCCTGCTTGCCGTAATCGGTTTCACGACGTTCCGCCGCTTTGCGCTGGCGAACCACACGGAAGTAGTGCGGAGCGCACGTCGCTTTCAATTCAATGCCGCCATCCAACGACTGGTCGTAGAACCAGTTCAATATCTTTTCGTATTCGTCCGGCGGAACCATCTGGTCCTTGGCGATGTCCACACCGCAACCGACAGGAACCAGCAGGAAGGTATGCAGCGCGTCCGCGCCCAGTTCGCGCACCATCTTCAGCACGTCTGGAAGTTGGGCAGCGTTGTGGCGTGCCACCGTCATGTTGATCTGGACCGGCATACCAAGCTCTTTCAGATTCTTGAAACCATAAACCGCCGCATCAAATGCGCCGGGAATGCCGCGGAACGTGTCGTGAATCTCGGCCGTCGAGCCATCCAGCGATATCGAGACGCGCTTCACTCCCGAGTCCACGATCTTGCGCGCGATCTCTTTCGTCACCAGAGTCCCGTTCGTCGCCAGCGCCACTCGCAATCCCTTGTCGGTCGCGTAACGCGCAAGCTGGAAGATGTCCGGGCGATACAGCGGTTCGCCGCCGCTTAGGACGAGGATCGGATTTCCAAAAGCTGCGATCTGGTCGATGATCTCCAGCGCCTTCGGCGTCGATAGGTCGCTGGGCGAGGCCAGCTCCGTGGCCGTAGCGCGGCAATGGATA
>JBBRZF010000029.1:0-27296 GCA_038236965.1 Terriglobales bacterium
ATTTTCCGTCGTAGTGGATTACGCGCATACGGACGATGCGCTGCGGAACCTGACGAAGCTGGCGCGGGAATTCGTGTTGCGCGATGGAGCGCAGGGGAAAGTGATCACCGTGTTTGGCTGCGGCGGGGATAGGGATAGGACGAAGCGTCCGATGATGGGCGAGGCTGCGGGGACTGGAAGCGATTTTGTGGTGGTGACGTCGGACAATCCGCGAAGCGAAGACCCGCTGGCGATCATGAACGATTCGCTGCCGGGCGTGCAGAAATCGGGCGTGCGCTATGCGATGGAATCGGACCGGCGGAAGGCGATTGCGCTGGCGTTGAGCGAAGCGAAGGCCGGGGACATGGTACTGATCGCGGGCAAGGGTCACGAAAAGACGCAGACGACGCGCGAGGGCGTGTTCGCGTTCGACGATTTCGAAGTTGCGCGCGAAGAGCTGGCGCGGCTGGGCTACGCCAAGGCGACGGGAGAGGCGCGATGAAACTGCAACTGGCGCGCGTAGCGGAATTTACGCACGGCACGGGAGAGTTCGACGGACACGCGGTAACGGAAGGCTACTCCATCGATTCGCGCACGGTGAAACAGGGCGATTTGTTTTTTGCCGTGCAGGGAGAGCATCTCGACGGACACGATTACGTGCAGCAGGCGCTGGCGGCGGGCGCGGTGGCCGCTGTCGTACGAAAAGATGCGCTAACGCGATTCTGCGTGAAGACGCGATTGATCGCTGTGGACGACACGCTGCTGGCCTTGCAACAACTGGGCGCGGCGGTAAGGCGTTTGTGGGGAAAGACCGTGGTCGGCGTGACCGGGTCGGCCGGGAAGACGACGACCAAGGAAGCCGTCGCGCATGTGTTGAGCGCGAAGCTGCGCGTGTTGAAATCTGTTGGGAACCTGAACAATCATTTTGGAATGCCGCTGCAATTGCTGCGACTGGAGCCGGAATACGACATCGCTGTCATCGAGATGGGGATGTCGCACGCGGGCGAGATCACGGCGCTGGCCGCGCTGGCCAAGCCGGACATCGCGTTGGTGACGAATGCCGCGCCGGTACACTTGGAGTTTTTCGATTCCATCGCGGGCATTGCGCGGGCGAAATATGAGCTGATCGAATCACTGGGAACCGACGGCGTCGCTGTCTTGAACGCGGACGATGAATACGTCTCGCAGTTCGGACGCGACTTTAAGGGCAAAGTCGTGCGCTACGGCATGAGCCACACGGCGGATGTGCGCGCGGAAAACGTGGTGTCGCTGGGCCAGGATGGTTCGGAGTTCGACGTGGTTGTGGACGGGTTCCGCTCGCGGGCGAAAATTGCACTGGTGGGGGAGCACAATGTTCTGAACGCCTTGGCGGCCATAGCGGTGGCCCTGGAGCGCGGGATAAAGCCTTCGGAGGCGGTTGGCGCGTTGGCGACCTTGGCACCCGCCGAAAAGCGGGGCGAGATGGTGGAGATTGACGGAGCCATCGTCATCAACGATTGCTACAATTCGAATCCTAAAGCTCTGGAAGCAATGGTGGATGCGCTGGCTGCGGTCAGGGCGACGCGCCGTATCGTGGTTGCCGGCGAAATGTTGGAACTCGGCGGGACAGGCGCGGAACTGCATCACTCGGCCGGACGGCACATGGCCGGAAAAAAAGTGGATGTCGTACTGGGCGTTCGCGGACTGGCAGAGCACATTGTTGCGGGAGCGCACGAAGGCGGCGCGGCTGCCATGTTTGTAGCCACTCCGGAAGAAGCAGGCGAGTGGATGGCCCGCGAGGTAAGACCCGGCGACGCCGTGCTGATGAAGGCCTCCAGAGGTGTGAGGCTGGAGCGTGCGCTGGAGCGATTTAAGAGTTTACGAATTGCGGAATTGCCGGAATAGAAGAGAAACAAAGGTCCGGTTCGGTTGATTCAAGAGAATGGTTTCTGGAGAAAGTTTTGCTCTACTGGCTTTTATACGAACAGATATTTCGACACTTCAACCTCGGACCATTCCGAATCTTTCGTTATTTGACCTTTCGCACGGCGTTCGCAAGTCTTACCGCGATGTTCATGGGATTGATCGTGGGGCCGGCGGTGATACGCCGCTTGCGCGATTTCCAGATAGGGCAGTACATCCGCGAAGAAGGACCGAAGGCGCACCAGAAAAAAGCGGGTACGCCGACCATGGGCGGGGTGCTCATCGCCATCGCCATCGTGGTGCCGACAATACTCTGGGCCGATCTCAGCAATAAATTCGTTTGGCTGGCTGTGTTCGCGACCCTGGCATTTGGCGGAATCGGGTTCGCGGATGATTATCTAAAGGTCGTGCATCGCCGCAACCTGGGCTTGACCGGGCGCAGCAAGATGTTTCTGCAGATCGCGTTTAGCGTCATCATCGCCGTGTTCCTGATCCTGTTGCAGGCCAAGGGCGAGTACTCGACGCACCTGATCGTTCCGTTCATGAAAAGCTTCAAGCCTGACCTGATCATCCAGGGCTTTCTCAATCGTCCGCATCTTTGGCCGATCGCGTTTCTGCCATTCATCGGCTTTGTGTGCCTGGTCATCGTGGGCTCCAGCAATGCGGTGAACCTCACGGACGGACTCGATGGGCTGGCCATCGGATGTACGGTGATCGCCGCTGGCGCCTTGACGGTGCTCACCTACGTGAGCGGCCACGCGCAGTTTGCCGAATACCTGGAACTCTCGCGCATGCCCCAGGTGGGCGAGTTGAGCATCTTTTGCGGAGCCATGGTGGGGGCGTCCATCGGATTCCTCTGGTACAACGCGCATCCGGCAGAGATATTCATGGGCGACGTAGGCTCGCTGGCCCTGGGTGGTGCGATAGGGACCGTGGCGGTCATCATTAAGCAGGAGCTGCTGCTGCCGTTCATTGGCGGCGTCTTCGTGATCGAAGCGTTATCGGTGATCATCCAGGTCGGGTCGTACAAGTTGAGGAAGAAACGAGTGTTCAAGATGGCGCCATTGCACCATCATTTTGAATTGATGGGCTGGTCGGAGTCGAAGATCATCGTGCGCTTCTGGGTAGCGTCGCTAGTGTTCGCGTTGTTTGCGTTGACGACGTTGAAGCTCAGGTAAACGAGATTTGGTCATCGGGTCATTGAAGATTGAAAATCGTGCTCCGGACATCGTTAATAGGAATCAGGAAAGAAGATGATGGACGTAAAAGGCAAACGCGTGTTGGTGGTGGGGTTGGGGAAGTCGGGAGTGGCCTCGTCTTTGTTCCTGCAATCGCGTGGAGCGAAGGTGACGGTGAGCGACGCCAAGTCGCAGGAACAACTGCGGCATGAGATTCCCGCGCTGCTGGATAAAGGCATCGTGGTGGAAACGGGCAAGCATGGCGAACGCACCTTCCGCGACCAGGACCTCATCGTGGTGAGTCCGGGCGTTCCGAGTGACGTTCCGCCCCTTTTCAACGCGCGTCGCGAAGGCACTCCGGTCATCGGCGAGATCGAGTTGGCTGCGCGTTATTTGGAAGGCCAGATCGTGGCCATCACCGGATCGAATGGAAAGACCACCACGACCACGCTAACCGGGGAAGTGATTGCCGCCGGGGGACGCAAGGTGCTGGTCGGCGGAAATATTGGGACGCCGGCAATCACCTTCGTCGACCAGTCTTCGCCGGAGACATGGGTCGTGCTGGAGATTTCCAGCTTCCAGTTGGAAACCATCGAGACCTTCCGTCCGCATATCTCGGCCATTCTGAACGTGACGCCGGACCATCTTGACCGTCACGGTTCGATGGAAAATTACATTGCGGCGAAGAAACGCATCTTCGAGACGCAGACGGAAAAAGATTTTGCGGTGCTCAATGCGGACGACGCGACCTGTGTCGCAATGGGCCAAGGACTGAAGTCCGAAGCTTACTGGTTCAGCCGCTTGCACGAAGTGAAGCGTGGAGCCTTCGTGCGGGATGGAAAGATTTATTTCCGTGATGCCAAGGGCGACCTGGAGATACTGCCGGTTTCGGAGATCACGCTGAAGGGCGCGCACAACGTGGAGAACGTGCTGGCAGCGGTGACCATGGGAAGGCTGGCAGAAATAGAGCCGGCAGCGATTCGGCAAGCGGTAAAAGACTTCAAAGCCGTGGAGCATCGCCTGGAATACGTTGCCACCATACAAGGCGTGCAGTATTTCAACGACTCCAAGGCGACCAACGTCGATGCGACCATCAAGGCGCTGGAGTCATTTCCGGGATGCGTGCATTTGATTCTGGGCGGCAAGGATAAAGGATCGGATTACACCTTGTTGAACGACCTGCTGCGCGAGCGCGTGAAGAAGGTTTACACCATCGGCGCGGCGGCCGAGAAGATCGAGCAGCAGCTTACGGGCGTGGCCGACGTCTTCAGTGCGGGCACGCTGGACAATGCGGTGCGTCGCGCGGCAGAGAGCGCCGTCGCTGGCGACATCATTCTGCTGGCTCCGGCCTGCGCCAGCTTTGACCAGTTCGTCAGTTACGAACAGCGGGGCAAGGTCTTCAAGGAAGCCGTACACGCGCTGGCAGCGCGGCATGGCGGAGCGTCGTAGATGGCAAAGCGCGTCAGTGTCGACCGGTGGCTGTTCGGCGTCACGCTGCTGCTGGTGTTCATCGGCCTGGTGATGGTTTTCAGCGCGTCGGCCGTTATCGCCAAAGAAAAATTTGGTTCGCAAACGCATTTCTTGGCGCGGCAATTCGGATTCGCAGTGGCGGGCATTCTCGCCATGTTCTTTCTGATGAATTTCGATTACAAGAAACTGAAGTCGCCGGCAATCGTTTTCACGATCATGGGCGTTACGATGCTGTGCCTGATTGCGGTGTTTGCGCTGGACCGCTCGCACAATACGCATCGCTGGATCAAACTCGGCGGATTCTCCTTCCAACCCTCGGAACTGGCTAAGCCGGCCATCATTCTCTATCTCGCCTATTTTCTGGAGACACGCTTCAAGCAGATCAACGATTGGAAAAAGACGCTGATTCCGGCGGTGATTCCGACCGTAGTGTTTGCCGGACTGATCGTCTTACAGCCTGATCTCGGCACGTCCATGGCCTGCTTCTTTATCACGGCTGCCATGCTGTTCGTCGCGGGCATCGAGTGGAAGTACTTCGGATTCGCGGCACTGGCGTCGATTCCGCCGCTGTATTTTTTGCTGTTCAGAACGGCGTGGCGCTACAAGCGATTGCTGGCGTTTTGGAATCCGTATGCGGATCCGCAGGGCTCGGGATTCCACATGATCCAGTCGCTCATCGCCGTGGGCACCGGCGGCGTGACGGGCTCAGGATTGATGGAAGGCAAGCAGAAACTTTTCTACCTGCCTGAGCCGCAGACGGATTTTATTTTTGCTGTCATCTCGGAAGAGTTCGGATTGTTCGGCTCCATCGCGTTGGTCATCCTTTTCGGCATCTTCTGCTGGCGCGGCATGCGGGCGGCAATCAGGACGCGCGACCCTTATGCGCGCTTCCTTGCCGTGGGCATTACGTCGATGGTCGTCATCCAGGCGTTTTTCAACATCAGCGTGGTGCTGGGTCTGCTGCCGACGAAAGGCATTCCGCTGCCATTCATTTCTTATGGCGGCTCTTCGCTGTTCATCACGCTGGCGAGCGTAGGCGTTCTCCTCAACATCACGCAGCAAACGGACTGATATGCGCGCAATCCTGGCAGGCGGAGGAACGGGCGGCCACGTGATTCCCGCGCTGGCCATCGCGCATGAGCTGCGTGCGCGCTACGGCGCGGAAATCATCTTCATCGGCACGGCGCGAGGCATCGAGTCGCGCCTGGTTCCGCAAGCCGGATACGAACTGAGCCTCATTGAAGTGGGCGGATTGAATCGGGTGAGCCTCGCGACGCGCATGAAGACCCTGCTGGCCTTGCCGATGGCAGGATTCGCGTCGGCGCGGATATTGAGCGAGTTCAATCCCGACGTGGTGATAGGCGTGGGCGGATATGCGTCTGGCCCGGCGATGGCGGCGGCGGGACTGAGAGATATTCCGACGGTGGTGTTCGAGCCGAACGTGATACCCGGATTCGCAAATAGGATCGTCGCGTCGATGGCGACCGTGGCGGCCGTGCATTTCGAGGAGACCTGCCGCTACTTTGGAAAATGCGAAGTGACGGGCGTCCCGGTGCGCAGAGCGTTTTTCCATGTGCCTGCGCGAGAAGCGGGCGCAAGGCCGACGCTGCTGCTGATGGGCGGAAGCCAGGGCGCGCACGCTCTCAACCTTGCCTTGACCGGCGCGCTGCCGCTGCTGCACACGGCGATGCCGGAGTTGCACATCATTCATCAGACGGGCGGGAAGGATTACGCAAACTGCTCGGCGGAATATCTGCGAGTGGGCGTGTCGGCCGAAGTTTCTCCCTTCATTGACGACATGCCGGGCTCGTTTGCGCAAGCGGATGTACTGCTGTGTCGCTCGGGCGCAAGCACGGTGGCGGAAGTTGCAGCCGCGGGAAAGCCTGCGATTTTTGTTCCGTTGCCCACGGCGGCGGACGACCATCAGCGTCGGAACGCCGAGACGCTGGCCAAACACGCGGCGGCCATGTTGATTCCGGAAAAAGAATTGACGCCGGAAAAGCTGGCGTCCGCCGTGTTGGGCTTGTTCGCGGATAAGAAGAAGTTGCGCGAGATGAGCGCAGCGGCGAGGCGTATGTCGCACGAAGACGCGGCAGGGCACATCGCGAGGATAGCGGCGCGAGCGGCGGGAGTCAGAGAGGCAGACGTCAGACGCTAGACGTCGGACGTCAGCTAGAGCGGGAACTCACCCGAAGACACGAAGAAAATCTTCGGGCGAAGTCATGCCCTGATACAAAACTCGCTCTCCGCGAGATTCGTGCGCTGAAACAAGCCTCGCTCTCGGCGAAGGTCGTAGTCACAAGACTCCTTCCTAAGCTGGTTTCCTTCCTCCGTGTTACCCTTTTTCTTCATGTTCGCGAAGATTCAGCGCATACATTTCGTTGGGATAGGCGGCATCGGCATGAGCGGGATTGCCGAGGTGCTGCTCTCGCTTGGTTACAGAGTCTCCGGGTCAGACCTGCGCTCGTCCCAGGTGACCGAGCGATTGGCAAAACTGGGCGCGATGGTTTTCGAGGGACACGCGGCGGAAAACGTTCACGGTGCGGAGGTGGTTGTCACCAGTTCTGCGATTGCGCGGATGAATCCCGAAGTGCTGGAAGCGCGCAAACTTCATCTGCCGCTCATTCAGCGGGCGGAGATGCTGGCCGAGTTGATGCGTCTGAAATACGGCATCGCCATCGCGGGCATGCATGGCAAGACGACGACGACGAGCATGGTCGCGGCCGTGCTCTCGGCGGGCGGCCTGGATCCGACGGTGGTGGTGGGCGGACGCGTTGATTCCATGGGGTCGAACGCGCGCTGGGGGAAGTCGCAATACCTGGTCGCGGAGGCCGATGAAAGCGATCGCTCATTCCTGAAGCTGTCTCCGATTTTGTCGGTGGTGACCAACATCGATCGCGAACATATGGATTGCTATCGCGACATGGAAGACGTGGAGCGCACCTTCCTCGACTTCATGGATCGCGTCCCGTTCTACGGCATGATCGTGGCCTGCAACGATAACGATGCATTGCGCGCGCTGCTGCCGAAAGTAGAGCGGCGGGTGACGACCTACGGGACGCGGGCGGATTCCGATTTCCGCGTCGAGATGCTTGAGCTCGAGGCCGGGGCGGGCGAGGTCAACAATTCTTTCCGCGTGAATTTCAAGGGCGTGGATCTCGGAGTCTTTCGTCTGCATGTGCCGGGTCGGCACAACGTGTTGAACGCGACGGCGGCCATCGCAGTGGCCATCGGCCTGGACATGAACGTAGAGCACATACGCGAGGCGCTGGAGAAATTCAGCGGCGTCGATCGCAGGTTCCAACACAAGGGTCGCGTGGGAAACGTGGATGTGGTAGACGATTACGGACACCATCCCACGGAGATCAAGGCGACGCTGGCGGCGGCGCGTACCTGCGGATACAAGAAGGTGCGAGTCGTCTTCCAGCCGCATCGCTACACGCGCACTCAGTTGCTAATGGACGATTTTGCGGATGCCTTTGTGGACGCGGATTCGGTTTGCGTTCTGCCTATCTACGCTGCGAGCGAACAGCCCATCGAAGGCGTGAGCGGCGAATCGCTGGCACGGCGGATACATTGCCGGGGAAATGAAAAAGCGTGTTACGTGGCGTCCTTCGAAGACGCCGCGGAGTGGATTTCCGCCAACGCCAGTGAAGGCGAGATGGTGATGACCCTCGGAGCGGGAAGCGTTTCGCAACTGGGGCCGCAGATTATCGAGAGGCTTGAGAGAGCGAAAGTCAGCAGTGAGTCGTGAGTAGCGAGTCGCGAGTGAAACCGGAGAACCGGAGAGCCCGCGAAGCGGAGAACCAAGGCAAGACGCTTCTGTAAATCGCTCATTTTCAAAGATTTCTCAGCGGGGCAATCCTGCCTTCCGCTACCCTCGAAAAATAATTGGTAACCGTGTTAACCATTTCTTCGCACATCCGTCTTTTAGGCAGGCAGAAGTGGAGAGCCTGCGAAATGGCAAGCATGAAAATCCACATCACCGTGATGGCAGGGACGATAGTATTGGCGGCGATGACGGGCGCTCTGGGCTTGCAGCGTCTGGCGAACAATCCGACGCTGCTCTATGTCGCGGGACAGGTGCAGATCGCTATCGGACACAGGGACGACGGCCTGTCACTGATCAGTCGCGCGGCCTTATCGACTGCGGACCATGACGCCCCTGCGGCAAAACCGAGTCCGGTGAAATCGGCATCGGAAAACTGTCCCTCCGGGCAGCTCACCCGGAAAACTCCAATTTCGGTGGCGCGCGTTCGGATAAATCCTCCGCCGGTGGCAAGCGTGGGCGAGGACTTCTACTTTCAGAAGGTATCGAAGCAGGTTCCGAATGCACCAAGGACGGTGAAGTTCGACCTGCCTCCGGTTGGATTGCAAAAGGTCGAGACCGAAGAAATCAATCGGCAGGTGCATTTGATGCGGGAGCGGATCGTTCGGCAGATACAAAAAGCCGGGCCCGCTCCCCGGATCTCGTCCGCCGGATAGCCGCCTGTCGCAAGAATGGTTCAAAAAACCCGCCCGGTGGCGGGTTTTTTGTTGCCGGCGTGGTCCCAACGTGGAAGGCGGTATCTCCGCGAATTCTCAGTTAAAAAGCCTCTCCGCTTTCGAGCTAAAAGCAGTTATAGTGGGCAAACGCGAAGGAGTTTTGCAGCTTGTGTCCGGCGCATGCGCGTCGTATGCGGGTGCAAAGGCCAGTGGATAGAACTCGGCTGGCGATTTCCTTCCTTTTCACCTGTACACTTTTAATAGTTCGTAACTAACTGATCGCAACCCATGGCTCGCAACCCAGGTCCGCCGACATCTGATCACGATTTTCAGGGTAGCTCGCCCGATGAATTCATGCGGGGCGAGCGCGCCGGGTCGCGTTCGCGAGGCGGATCGCGCTACTCCAATGACGATTCACCCATGGACACTACGCTCCTCGACCTTGAGCCCGACGAGCAGCAGCCATTCCTGCGCGCGCAGAAGCGTGTTCCGGTACGGCGCGGTCCTCTGCCGAAAAAGACTGCTCACCGTTTACGCAACGCGTTGATCGCGGCGGGAGTGCTGGGCGCGGTGTTCGCTTCGGGCATGGTGTTCTATCGCTACGGCGCGAGTTCGTGGCGTTTCCGCGTGGATTCCAGCGACCTCATCGAAGTATCGGGCACCAAGCACGTTTCCCGTGGACAGATCATGCGGGTGATGGGCGGCGACATCGGGCGAAATGTTTTCTTCATCCCGCTGGAAGATTGCAAGAAGCAGTTGGAAGACATTCCCTGGATAGAGTCGGCCTCGGTGATGCGCTTTTTGCCGAACCGTTTAAAGGTGGAAGTTCACGAGCGTACCCCGGTGGCTTTCGTGCAGTTGAATGGCGCGAGCGAGTTGATCGACGCCAATGGCGTGGTGATGGACTTGCCGGTTAATGGGCAGAGTTCGTACTCGTTTCCGGTGATCACCGGCTTCACGGACTCGGAGCCGCTCTCGACACGTGCGCCGAGAATGAAGATCTACATGCAGTTGATCCGAGAGTTGGATGCCAGCGGCGAGAAGCGTTCGCAGGAGTTGAGCGAAGTGGATGTGACCGATCCGGATGACGTGAAGGTGACCGTTTCGGACGCGCAGGGCGCGGTGCTGGTGCATCTCGGCTCGGGAAAATTCTTGGAGCGTTACAAGGTTTATGTGGAACACGTGCAGGAGTGGCGGCAACAGTTCCAGAAGTTGGATTCAGTGGACCTGCGGTACGACCGCCAGGTGATCGTGAATCCTGATTCGCACGGAGCGACGCAGGCTCCCGCAGCGGCCAGCGAACCTGCGAAGGTAACACCAGTGAAGGCTCCGGTGGCACATAAATGGCATCCGAAAAAACGGTAGTGGCAGGGCAATTATCATTCATGAGTAAGAAGAACGAAAATATTCTCACGGTAATCGATGTAGGCAGCGCGAAGACGGTGGCTCTGGCCGCCGAAGTGACGGATGCCGGGCTGCGATACAGGGGACACGGTATCTGCGAATCGCGCGGTTCGCGCAAGGGCATCATCGTGGACCTGGAAAAAGCGATTGCCTGCATCGAGAAAGCGATGGCAGAGGCCGAGGCGCTGGCCGAGGCTCCGCTGGAGTCGGCGGTGGTCGGCGTTTCCGGTGCGCATCTGCGAGGCGTGAACAGCCGTGGTGGAATGACGCTGGGCTCCCGCGCGCGCGAGATCTCGCGCGAAGATATTCGACTCGCCGTGGACAAAGCGCGAAGCATTCCGCTGCCGGCAGACCGCGAAGTGGTCCACCTCTTACCGCAGGAATTCATTCTCGACGAGCAGATGGGGATACGCGATCCGGCAGGCATGATGGGACGCCAGTTGGAAGTCCGCGTACACGTGGTGACCTCGGCTGCGAGCGCGACGCAGAATGTGGTCACTGCGCTGAATCGCGCGGGCATGCATGTGACGGACACGGTTTTCGAGGCGTTGGCGTGCGCGGATGCGACGCTGCGCAGCGACGAGCGCGAGTTGGGCGTCTGCCTGGCGGACATCGGCGCGGGCTCGACGGACGTGATCGTATTCCACGAAGGCGTGGTTGCGCACACGGCGGTCATTCCGATCGGCGGTGACCATTTTACGAATGATGTTGCCGTCGGGTTGCGAACGCCGCTGGCCGATGCGGAGAAGATAAAGCGTCAGTTCGGGCACGCGGTGGTGACGAGCATTCCCGAAGGTAATGAGATCGAAGTACCGTCTGTAGGCGACCGACCGTCGCGGCTGATGCAGCAGCGATTGCTGGGTGAGATACTGGAGCCTCGCGCGCGGGAGTTGTTCGAGATGTTGCGCGACAACCTGCGGCAGGCCGGAGTTGCGGAATTGCTCGGCGCCGGTTCGGTGCTGACCGGCGGCGGCGCCCGTCTGCAGGGAATCACCGATGTGGCGGAAGATATACTCCGTCGTCCATCGCGCATCGCGAAGCCGCAACCGATATCGAAACTTCCGGCACTGTTGGCGGAGCCCGAATTTTCAACCACGATTGGTTTATTGTTCTATGCGAATCGTGCGCGCCTGCTGAAAGGAACGCAGGAGCAGGGTTTGGGAGCAAAATTGAAATCGCTGTTCGCACGGAGCAGTTTCGGTTTGTGACTGAGAAGGCTTTTCCGCCGATTGGTATTTGGTATTTGGTAATTTGTAATTTGGTAATTGAAAGTCAGTAGCTACAACGTAAGACGTAGGCCGGGCCTAAAGGCCTTCGCGCGGGACGATTTGTTCCCCGGCTAAAGCCGGGGACTTCCACGGAAACCAGGAAACAGGAACCTATCTTTGGGGTTGTGAATGACCGAGCAAAAGGACATCCGAATTCAATTCAATGAAGATCCGCGAAATAACGCAAAGATCAAGGTCATCGGAGTAGGTGGCGGCGGCGGTAACGCCGTGAACCGGATGATCGACGCGCAAGTGGAAGGCGTTGAGTTTGTGGTCGCCAACACTGACTTGCAGGCGCTGACGATGTCGCGCGCGCCGGTGAAGATCCAGTTAGGTGTGAAGCTCACGAACGGACTGGGCGCCGGAGCGAATCCGGAGATTGGACGCAAGGCCGCGCTGGAAGATGCGGACAAGATCATTGAAGCGCTGGAAGGCGCGGACATGGTTTTCGTGACGACGGGACTTGGCGGTGGCACGGGCACAGGTTCGGCGCCGATCATCGCCTCGCTGGCGAGCGAAATGGGGGCGCTGACGGTGGCGGTGGTCACCAAGCCTTTCGCTTTTGAAGGCAAGCGTCGCATGCAACAGGCCGAGCGCGGATTGGCGGAGCTGATCGCTTCGGTGGACACGGTCATCGTCATTCCGAACGAGAAACTTCTCGCCGTCGCACAAGATGCCGGATTCTTCGAGTCGTTCCGCATCGCCGACGATATTCTTCGCCAGGGCGTGCAGGGCATCTCCGACATCATCACCATCCCCGGCATCATCAACCGCGACTTTGCGGACGTGAAGGCGATCATGGCCGGCATGGGTTACGCCGTGATGGGCACGTCGCAGGCCAAGGGCGAGAACCGCGCGATAGAAGCCGCGCAGATGGCGATCGCATCGCCGCTGCTGGAAGCAGGCGCTATCGACGGTGCGCGCGGCATCCTCATCAACATCACGGGTTCTAGTTCGTTGAAGCTGGCGGAAGTGAACGAAGCCTCGACGATCATCCAGTCGGCTGCGCATGAAGACGCGAACATCATCTTCGGCGCGGTGCTGGACGAGAAGATGAAGGATGGCGTGAAGATCACGGTCATCGCAACCGGTTTCAAGACCGATCAACCACAGCGGAGGGAACGCGCGGTTTCGTCAGCGGCAGCGGCCATTCAACATCAGCGGACTTCGGCGATGTTCAGCCAGCCCGAGCCGCGCATCGGACAACGCAGCGAGGTCACGCGCCAGGCGGAACAGGATCACGCGGAAGAAGCGCGCGCGATGGAAAGAACACCCGAACCTGCAAACCAGCCACCGCCTCCGCAGCGCGACAACATCGCGCTGGATTCGGTGAAGGAAAAAGTGAAAGGGAACTTCGATGACGACGATCTCGATGTTCCGGCGTTCATAAGAAAACAGAGAGAACAAAAGTAGAAGCGCTGAGCTGCCGAACAAAATAATCTCGCGGTGACACGGTGTGTGTGGGAGGCGCGGGACAGTAGGCGATTTGCGACACACTGCCTTAGTCTGATGCTGACGCCCAGCTCTGAGCTTCCAGAGACGAACTTCCGCAGGTCTCTACTTTTGCACTCTCATTTTTGCAAACAGGAACCAGCAACGTTACTAATTCCGAGCTGGATCAGTGGCAGGATGGAGTGGTTCGTTGGAGTTGGCATCTTAGTTCTAGTCGCGGAGTTACCTCAGTAGAAGTTAGGTACTACTCTCGCAACGCGCACGTAAGTCTCTGCATCAGTACAGGATGCGCCCATGAACTATTGGGGTACATAGGTAGAATTTTTAATTGTAAACTGCTGCTGGATTCCCGTAGTATCGCGGCAGTTCACAAGAAAATACCCGAAGAATCAGGCTCGGACGGGTTTTTTCGGATAGTCATGGGTAAAAGGTCTCAATGAAGCAGAGCAGTTTGCTACCTCAAATCGCGTCAGTGGCCAGGTTGAATCGTGTTGTTGCCGTCATGTTGCTCATGGGCATGATGTGTACCGGGATGTTTGCCGCAACCGTCTCGCGCAAAATAATCCGCGTGAAGCCGCAGGTTTCCGAGTCTCCTTCCGCGCAGAAAAAAATCCGCAGCTCGAAGCACAGTCGCCGTACGGTAGTGGTTGCTGCGACAACGAAAAAGGGTCGAACGAAGAAAGTGGCGGCGAAGCGACGTTATTACGAACGCTTCTCGGCGAGCTCCTTCGTGGCGGATGACCAGACACGCGGAGATGTGACTGCCGGTGAAGATCCCACGGTTCGCGCAGCCGCCATCGATGCCCTTGGCAATATGAATGGAACCATCGTCGCCATCGATCCGACGAGCGGACGAATTCTCGCGATGGTGAACCAGGACCTGGCGTTGAGCCAGGGCGCGCAGCCCTGTTCGACCATCAAGGTCGCAGTCGCACTTGCGGCGCTTAGCGAAGGCATCATCGATAAAGATACGAAAGTGACGCTCGCCGGATCCTGGAAGATGGATCTGACGCAAGCGCTCGCGCACTCCAACAACGCCTTCTTTGAAGCGTTGGGACGGCGCTTGGGATTTGAGAAAGTTCGTCATTACGCCAACCAGTTCGGGTTGGGCGAAATGGCGGGCTGGAACATCGACGGCGAACATCTGGGCGTCTATCCGAAGGAAGAGTTGCCGGCAAAACTGGGCGGCGTAGGCAAAATGTGTTCCTTCGGTGAAAGCGTTTCCATGACGCCGCTGCAACTGGGCGCGCTGGTTTCGGCCGTTGCGAACGGCGGCACGCTCTATTACCTGCAGCATCCGACGGCTCCGGAACAGGTTGCGACCTTTCAGCCCAAAGTGAAGCGCTACCTGGATATCGCTCCACTCATCCCGGAGATGATGCCGGGCATGGCCGCGGCCGTTCAGTATGGCACCGCGCGTTCAGTGCGAGCCAACTTCAGCGAAGAAGAGATACTCGGCAAGACCGGAACGTGTTCGAAAGACGGAACGCGCTTCGGTTGGTTTGCCTCGTACGCGAACACGCAGTATGGACGCATCGTGACCGTTGTCTTCCTGCGCGGCGGGCGTCCGACCTTCGGACCCAAGGCGGCGGAAGTTGCCGGACGCATGTACCGGAACCTATACGATCACAGCTTCTTTGCAGGCGGCACGCAGCCGGTGAAGAGCGCGGTAGTGACCGCTCCTCGTTAAACGATTGGAATAGTCAAAAGGCGCGGCTTCGGCTGCGCCGTTTGCTTTGGGCGAATTAATTTCACCTTCAGCATGGAGCGGACATTGGCAGCAAATGGCGCATCGGAATGTTAGACGAAGGGAAGCAACAAATTCCTAAGTTCCAGAATCACATTTTAGTTGGAGGGTAGTCCATGCTCGCTCTGCTGATCGCTTCAACGTTTGCGTTGTTCGCCGCCACTTCGAACAGCATGTGGTTGTGGATCGTTGTGGCTGTAATCCTGGTGCTGTTGATCATGCGCCGCCGCTCGCGTAAGTCACGCATGTAAGCCGGATTCTATCTCTGCGCTGTAGACACGAAAACAGGGTGGATGTCGGGCGCACAGTGCTTTTGCAGCGTTCGGCCTATTCGTGTGTCCGGCGGAAACTACTTCGCTTCCGGCTGCGCGGGCGCGGGCTCGAGCGTCTTCAGCGCTTCCTTGATCTGCACCTTCTCATTGGGATTGCCCGGGGACTCCAGGCGTTCCTTGAGCCAGCGGATGGCCGCCGCCTTGGAGACGTGCGGAATGTCGGTTCCGGGGTCGGTGATAAGAATGTCGCCGCCCTTGTCTTCCACGCGGAAGGTGACACTGTCAGAACCGGCAGAAGCTTGATATCCAAAGCCCAGGTCGTAGCGTCCGGTGACCGCATAGGTGACGTTCACCGCGGTCGAGATATTCTGCTGCGGTTCGAACTGGTAGCGCGAGACGATGAGGATGGAAGGGAAGTCCGAGAAGCGTTTGAGGTTGGTCAGCGGACGCATCTGTTTCTGCCAGGTTGCTTCGGCAAGACGCACTCCATCGTAATCTGCCCGGCACCATGCGGCGACGGCGCGGCGCTGTTCAGACGCCATTTCAGCCGCAGTTCGGGTCTTGAGCTTGTATCCCGCCTGCGCGACGGCGGCGAGGGAAACGAGACCTACCAGGAAAACGCAAAATAATCTCCGCATGATTCGACTCCGCTGTACAAAACTGCTCAACCCCGAATTAAACTGCGAGCCTCCGCAGGGCGATGGCGCCTACAGTCGACTATCGCCTGTACGAGCCTACACGGTCGGCAGAGAACAATAAAGTGAGTGCCGCATCCCCGGAGGTCCAAGGCCCGACAGGATTAAGGCGTACGTCGTAGGGCGGGTACTAAAGCATCTTGTAGCGGAGGGTAGTGCCTTCGTCTTATGGCTGAGAACGAGGAATCAGTAGAAGGTGGAAGCTGAGCCGGTATGCCCATGGCTCCAGGGGTCTCATGAAGTTGTTCTCGTGGTTCGGCTCGCTCTCGGTACGCACGCAATGGATCGCCATACTGGCGCTCTGGTGCGTGGGCATCACTGCGGCTACGGGAATCGTTGCCTACCGGGTAACGTACTCTAACGCCGAGTCAGAGGCGCTGATCGCGTTGCAGACGGATACATCGAGTGTGAGCGCGGCCGTGACTTCGAGCATGAACCACCGCCGCGAACGAATGGTCGCCACCATCCAGCTGATCGATACCTCCTGCGGCATGGGTGGACGACAGAATCCACACTGCGTCTCGGAACTGCTACTCGACCTTGTCAAGAAAGACAGCGCCACAGGCGCAGTCCTTGTGGATAGAAATGGCAGGAGATTCGCGGTCGGCCAGAATATTTCTTTGCTGTGTGGTGATGTGGCGCCGTGTTTCGCGAATGACGAGAACGGTCAAGTCACGCTGGAACTGGAACATGTGGATCGCGAATCAGGGCTGACATTGGCCGCCGTGTACAGCACGGTCCACCTGGCGAACGTCGTCCAACAGCATTGGGCTGACCACTCGGGCCTGTTCGCGAACGTCCAAAGCGATATTCGAACGCTGGCTGCCAATGGCGAAGCCGAGAATGTTCCGCCACTGGAACTTGGCGAATGCATCCACGGCGACTCAGCGGTGCGCGCTGCCGACGCAAAGGTGCAACTCTATCGCGCGTACTCCTCGGTCCGCGGAGTTGAGGGAGTGTGTGTGGCCAGCGCGCAGTCGGCAGCGCAGGTACTCGCGTCCGTGCGCAAATTGCAATCGCGACTGCTCAATGTCGGCTTGCTGTTCATCGTCTGCTCCATCCTGCTGGCGTGGCTTATCAGTTATGGCACCACCGGTTCCATTCATCGTCTGCGGAGACGAGTCGCAGGATTCAAAGCCGATGACAAGTTGCGCTCGCACTCCGCGCAGGGGCCGCTCGAACTGCGCGAGCTGTCGGACGCATTCGATGCCATGACACGGTCTCTGCAGAAATCGCAAGCCGAGTTGCGTCAAAGC
The DNA here is from genome assembly GCA_038236965.1 of Terriglobales bacterium. Taxonomy (GTDB): domain Bacteria; phylum Acidobacteriota; class Terriglobia; order Terriglobales; family Acidobacteriaceae; genus JBBRZF01. Next base: position 17,109 of record JBBRZF010000029.1, read on the forward strand.
GAAGGGCGGCTGGCGCTGGCCTATAAAGCCGCGCGCCTCTTGGTGTGGGAACACGATCTTGACGCGGGACGCATTTCGTGGCGCGATCCACAGTCGGAAGCGAAGAGCCGCGCTAGTTCGCTGCTGGCCTACGTACACATGATCCATCCGGACGATAGAGCAGGTGTGATGGAAGCTCTGCGGCGCGCGCGAGAGAACGGAATGTATTCGGCCGAATATCGCGTTGCCGAACGCGGCGAATACAGTTGGAAATATTCGTGGGGACAGGTTTTGAAAGCGGAAGCCAGCGGACGCGAGATGCTGGTGGGCGTGACCGCCGATGCCTCGATCCAGAAGGAAGCGGAACGCCTGCGCGGAGATCGCGCGCGCATGGCGGCGACCACGGAAATGGCCGCATCCCTGGCGCATGAGATCAACAATCCCTTGACCTCCGTGACGGGGGCGCTGTACATGGCCCGGCGCGAAGAGGTCTCGCCATCGCTGGAGCGATACCTCTCCATCGCGGAATCGGAATCGCAACGCGTGGTGCAGATCGTGCGCAGGCTGTTGCAGGTCTATCGCGAACCGGCGGAGGCGGCAAACTTCGATGTGGTGCAGTTGTGGCGTTCGATGATCGCTGCCTGCGAGCCCCAATTAAAGCGCCGCAATCAGAAAGTAGACCTGCGAGCCAACGGCCCGGCCCGGGTCACGGGCCATGTGGACGAGTTGCGGCATGGCTTCAACAACCTGCTGACGAATGCGATGGAAAGCTCTCCTGCGGGCGGCACCATACAGATACGAGTCCGACAAGGTACGTGTTGGAAACAACAGGTGCAGGGAGTGCGCGTCCTGGTGAACGATGAAGGGCCGGGAATCCCGCAAGCGGAACTGGCCAAGGTCTTCGAGCCTTTTGTGACCACGAAGGCGGAGAAGGGGACTGGGCTTGGATTGTGGGTGACACGCGCAGCCGTGGTGAAGCAGGGAGGCAGCATACGTATACGAAGCTCTGTCTCGAAGCAGGTAGGCACTTGCGTGCTGATGAGTTTACCGGAGAAACCGCCGAGCTAGATCCCTCTTCGCGAAGCCGCATGAAAAAAGCCACTGAGCGCGTGCCCAGTGGCTTTTTCTTTGAGCTTCCAGAAGCTTTAGGCCTTGGCTACCGCTTTGCCCTTCGTGGTCTTTTCATCGCCTGCGATGGTGCCGTCCTTGATGTAGATGACGCGATGCGCGTATTCGGCGATATCGTGTTCGTGGGTGACGATCACGATGGTGTTTCCCTGGGCCTGCAGTGTGTCGAGAAGAGCCATGATCTCGTTACCGGTCTGCGAGTCGAGGTTACCGGTCGGCTCGTCAGCCAGGATGATGGCAGGGTGATTCACGAGAGCGCGAGCAATGGCAACGCGCTGACGTTGTCCGCCGGAGAGTTCGTTGGGCTTATGATGCATGCGGCTTTCCATGCCCACGGAGATAAGCGCTTCCTTGGCGCGCTGTATGCGCGCTTCCGCGGGCATACCTGCGTAGATGAGCGGCAGTTCCACGTTGTGCAGAGCGGTCGCGCGAGCCAGCAGGTTGAACGTCTGGAAGACGAAGCCGATCTCCTTGTTGCGGATACGGGCCAGTTCGTCGTCATCGAGTTCGCTGACGAGCTGATTGTTCAACCAGTAGCGTCCCTGGGAAGGCGTATCGAGACAGCCGATAAGATTCATCAGTGTCGATTTGCCCGAGCCCGAAGGTCCCATGATGGCGACGTACTCGTTACGATTGATCTGCAGGTCAACCCCTCGCAGCGCGTTGACCTGCTGCTCGGAACCCATATCGTACGTCTTCCACAGGTCCTGCGTGCAGATCATGCAAGACGCCGGCGGAGCCGAAAACTGCTGGGACATGTTGGCCACTTCAGTCGCCATCCTTTTCTCCTGATTCCTGGCGGGGACCGAAATCCCCGCATCAACCCTGGTTACGGCACGACCTGAAATTGTGCCTCCCTGCGAAGCTTACGACTTTTCTTCTTCCTTCTGCGGCGCGGTGTTGTCGATCTTTACGCTGGCCCCATTCTTCAAAGTGCGAAGGACTTTGTAGCTGCCGGTAACGATCTCGGCTCCATCGGTCAAGCCTTTGACGACTTCGATCTCGGTGGTTCCGGTGATGCCGGTCTCCACGGGAACGAATTCGACCTTCTTGTCGCGCAGAACGAAGACGCCTTGGATCTCTTCTTTCGCTGCCTTCGCCATTTCAGGCGAAGCCGCTTGCACGGTCTTGTTCTTGTCCTTCTTCGTATCCAGGTCGCCCTTCTGGCGGATCGTCAGAGCCTGTATCGGGATGGACAAAACAGCCTGCCGGGTCGCCGTGGTGATCTTGGCCGTGGACGAAAGTCCGGGACGGAGATTCTCCGGCGGGTCCTGCAAGGTGATGACGACCTTGAAATCCTTGGCTTCCTGGCTGCCGCCCGTGGTCTGCGACGTGGAGACGCCGGTGGAGCGAAGCAGCGCGTTGTTGCCGATCTCGGTGACGATGCCCTTGAATTTTTTCTTGGGAACGGCGTCGATGGTGACTTCCGCCAACTGGCCGAGTTTCACGTTGACGATGTCCGTCTCATCCACTTTTACCTCCGTGGTGATGACCGACATATCGGCGAGCGTCATGAGCGTAGATCCCTGCGAATTCTGGATGCCGACGACGACCGTCTCCCCTTCGCGCACGGGAAGGTTGGTGATGACGCCGCTAAACGGAGCGCGGTACTCGGTCTTGCTGAGCACGTCATTGGCGCGACGTAGGGTAGCCTGCATCTGGCGAATGCGTCCGCTGGCGGAATCGGACTGGGCCTTCATCTGATTGATCTTGGCCTTCGACTGCTCGAGGGAAGCCGCCGCAGAGTCATAGGAAGATTTCTTGGTGTCGTAGTCCGACTTGGGTATGAGTTGCGCCTTGTAGAGTTCCTGCGCGCGAACGTAGTCGAAGCGCGTACGCTCTTCGTCGGCCTTGGCGCGGTCCACGTCCGCCACGGAGGTACGATAGCCAGCTTGTGCCGCGACCAGGTCGGTCTGCGATGAATCAAGCTGGGCGCGCGTTGCGGCTACGTCGGCTTCCGGTTGCACGTTTTCCAGGCGGGCGAGCAGGTCGCCTGCCTTCACGCGGTCGCCTTCCTTCACGTACAGCTTGGTGATGCGGCCAAATGCGTTGGCACCGATGTTGGCGAATGTTTTGGGTTTCACTTCTCCCGATGCAGTGACGCTGGAAGCGATGTCTGCCTTGGTGACTTTGCCGGTCTGCACCTGCACAACGCCTTTACGGCTTTGCTGCACTGTGACCAGAACGATGGCGACAACCACGATGAGAGCGCCAATACCTATCCAAATCTTCTTTTTATTAGTCATCAATCCTCGTCGGGGATGGCGCGAGAAGCACCTGCTCAGAACCTTCCGCCCGTCCTTACAGACACATACGCATACAGACGGCGGAAAGTTTCATAGGAAAGCGACGGTTGAGAAATTTCCGCAACTTGGGCTTGTCCGCCTGTGAACGAACCTTGTCCTGCACCGGTCATTATTCTCCCGATGCCAGCATTATACGTGGACAGGCCTCCCAACCAATAGCTCGGAATATGCAACTTTATCCAAGGGAAGGGGTTTGTAAGGGAAAAGTGTGTCCGGCAGAAGTGCCTGATTCTATTGAGTGAAACGTGAAGGCCGGCGTTGAGACATCTTGCTTTGTAAGAGGCAAAAACTTACAATCATTGCAGCCCTATTTGTCTTCAGGAGTGCGTCTCGTCATGCGGTTCATTGCTTCTCGTTTCCTATTTTCGGCTATTCTCGCCGGCAGTCTCGCGGCTTCAGGCTATGTCTGCGCACAGGATGCAAAGCCTGCCGTACCTGCCGTGTCAGCCGTGGATGCTCCCAAAAATGTCGCGAAAGACGCTTCCAAGCCCCAGCAGGAGGATCCGCTCAAGCGTCCGTTGACAGATAAACAGAGGAAGCAGAACGATAGGGCGTTCCGCAGGGAACTGGGCGAGACCTACAAGAAATGGCTCGACCAGGATGTGAAGTACATCATCACCGGCGAAGAGATGGAAGCCTTCAAGCGCCTCTCCAACGACGAAGAGCGCGATAACTTCATCGAGCAATTCTGGCTTCGGCGCGATCCCTCGCCCGACACGGTCGAGAACGAATACAAGGAAGAACACTATCGCCGTATCGCTTACGCGAACGAGCGTTTCTCCGCGGGCATGCAGGGCTGGCGCACCGACCGCGGCCGCATCTACATCGTCTACGGACCGGCGGATGAGATAGAGTCGCACGCGTCGGGCGGATTGTATAACCGCACCATCGAAGAAGGTGGCGGAGATACTTCTACCTATCCTTTTGAGAAATGGCGTTATCGCTATATTGAAGGTATCGGCAACGAGACCATTCTGGAGTTCGTTGATAAATGTCTCTGTAACGAATACAAACTGACCTTCGACCAGAGCGAAAAGGACGCGTTGCTGAGCACTCCGGGTGCCGGATTAACAACGGCCGAACAGCGGGGCTTGTCGAGTAAGGCAGACCGAATGCTTGGCGGTCGCAATGGCTTTGACCCGTTTGGTAGCGGCCAGAGCAAAAATCTCAGCAACCTGGAATTGATGGCAAAAATCTACTCGGCACCTCCCATCAAGTTCAAGGACCTGCAGGAAGCCATCACTTCCAAGATCCGTTACAACCTGATGCCCTTCGATGTGCGCGCCGACTATGTGCGTATCACCACCGACACCGTGCTGATGCCGGTGACCATCCAGGTGAAGAACCGCGACATCACCTTCGCGAACAAGGATGGCATCCAGCGCGGAGTGGTCAATATCTTCGGACGCATCACCACCATCACCGGACGCGTCGTGCAGACCTTTGAGGACACGGTGAAGGTGGATGTGCCCGAGTCGCTCTTCCAGCAGACGGTCGACAATAATTCGGTTTACTGGAAAGCCCTGCCGCTGCGTCCCGGTGCTTACAAGATGGACGTGGTGGTGAAGGACGTGAATGGCGACCGCGTGGGTGTCTGGACCCGTGGAATCCGCGTTCCTGACTTCGCGGAAGACAAACTTGCGTCGTCTACCCTGATTTTGGCGGATTTGATGGAAAAGGCCCCCAGGTCCACGATTGGCGCTGGAAACTTCGTAATCGGTGACGTCAAAGTACGTCCCCGGGTGGATGCCAGCGACGGGAAACCGGCCATCTTTAAGAAAAGTCAGCGCCTAAACGTGTGGATGCAGGTCTATAATCTTGGGGTGGACGACACCACCAAGAAGCCGTCGGCCACTGTGGAATACGACATCGTGAACGCACAGACGAATAAGTCTGTGGTCCACGCTATTGAGACCAGCGAACAGTTCGGTAATGTGGGCGAACAGTTGACCGTGCAGAAGAGCATGGCACTTAATAACCTTGAGCCGGGAATGTATCGCGTCACCATCAAGGTGGACGACAAGGTTTCAAAGCAGCAGATTTCTCCATCGGCGAGATTCACCGTGGAGTAGATTGCCCTTTCCGGCGCTGACCGTTATTTGGCGTTGCCGGCAAAAGATGGTTCCCGCTGCCAGTGGGGTAAGCGGGCGAACTATTGAGGGGGAACGATGGCCCGTAAATTCGGATTGCTCGTGGTGATGTTGACGCTAGCGGTTAGCGCGTCGGCTGGGGTGAATCCGGGCTCGATTTCGGGATTTGTCAAAAACTCCGCTGGCGTCCCGCAGATGGGGGCCGCGGTCGAGGTGCTCACTTCGCTGGCACTGCAGCCTCAGACCTTCTACACCGACGCTCGCGGCTTCTACACTCTCGTCGGACTTAATCCCGGCACCTACAACATCAAAGTCAGCGCGCCCTCCTTCCTTCCCGCATTGAAGGAACGCATTGCCGTGCCAGCTGGCGCAAGCGTCGTCATCAACGTGACGCTGAATACACTCTTCGAAGCGATACAACTGGTGCCGCGCCGCGGAAACACCGTCGAAGACCAGGAAGACTGGAAGTGGACGCTGCGCTCCATGTCGAACCGTCCCATTCTGCGCTTGCAGGACGAGGGGCCACTGGTAGTTGTTTCCGACGCATTCAATGAGAACGACAAAGTTCTGAAGGCAAGTGTCTCGTTCATTGCCGGCTCCAACGGACAGGGATTTGGCGGCTCGTCTGATATGAGCACGGCTTTCAAGCTCGAGCAGTCGGTATTCAGTTCGGGGAAGATTTCTCTCGATGGCGATGTAGGCTACGGCTCATCTGCTCCAGCGGGTGCCGTGCGCGCGACCTATTCGATGAACATGCCGGACGGGACCAAGCCGGAGATTTCGCTCACCGCGCGTAGGTTCGCTTCTCCTGAACTGGCGCTACACAATTCTGCCCTGCAGGCGCTCGCGATCACACTATCGAACACCGAGACCATCGGCGACGCGCTGGAATTGAATTACGGCGGCGAGATGCAGTCCGTCCAGTTCATGGTACGCGTGAACGCATTCCGGCCCTTTGGCTCTGCCGACCTCCACATCTCCAGGAACACGGTGCTGGAATATCGCTACGCGAGTTCGGTGCCCAACATGCGCCATGCCAAGGGATTCGATTCGGCTCCCGCAGACTTGAGCGAATCGGGACCGCGAGTCTCGATGATCGGCTACGCGCCGCAGATCGAACGGGCAAGGCACAACGAAGTCTCCATCTCGCAACGCCTCGGCAAGAAGAATAATGTTCAGGCCGCCTGGTACACCGACCGAGCCAGCAATTACGCCATCGTCGGCCTCGGCGAAGACGGCGTGGTCAATGGCGACGTGCTGCCCGACGTCTATTCCGGAACCTTCAACTATAACGGCGGCGAGATCCAGACCAGCGGTATGCGCCTGGTTTATCAGCGCAAGATCGCCAACGACCTCACCGCTACCTTGGATTACGCCTTCGGCGGCGTGCTCACGCTCGACCGCGCAGGACACCAGTGGAACGAGGTTCGCGACTCCTTGCGCAAGGAACAGCGACACGCAGTTGCCGGCAAGATCGCCGGGACCGTGCCGAGCGCCAAGACCAAGTGGATCGCCTCCTATCGCTGGATGAACGGCGACGGATTGACTCCGGTAGATATGTTCAACACCTCCGCCGGACAAGCCGATCCATTCTTCAACCTCTTCCTGCGCCAGCCGATACCCGCGAAGAAATTCATTCCTCAAGGCGTGGAAGCCCTTGTGGACGTACGCAACCTGCTGGCCCAAGGCTACATGCCGGTCATCGGAAGCGACGGACGCACGGTCTACCTGGTGCAGGCAGCGCGCTCGATTCGTGGCGGCGTGATGTTCACCTTCTAAGTTTTGGATCTGGAGTCAAAGCCCAGCCCCGCGATGCGGGGCTTTTCGCTTTGTAAGCCATTTTCATCCGGAACATTCCTCTGTCATATGACGTATGGAAGTACAACTCGTCTCGGTGCGAGGTGGAGGGACTTTGTTCTCTAACTGGGTGCTCGATATCCGCTACTCGCTGCGACGTCTGAGACAGAGTCCTCTGTTCACGATCACGGCGGCGCTTTCGCTGGCCATTGGTATTGGCGCGAATACGGCAATCTTTTCGCTGGGCAGCGCGCTGTTGCTGCGCCCCGTCACCGACGTCCACGAGCCTGGGCGGGTGGTTGACATTGGCCGCACGCAACGCGGAAAAGGATTCGATACGGCATCCTATTTGAACTACCTCGACCTGCGCGCGCATGCGCGGACGCTCGATGGAATCTACGCTTACGACGTGGAATCCGCGCCGATGAACCTCGGGATGGCCGGCGATGCGGAGCGCGTTTATGGAAACGTGGTGTCGGGCAACTACTTTGATGTTCTGCAGGTGCGTCCTCGCCTGGGACGCATGTTGCAAGACGCCGACGATCATGCGGGAAATTCCCCGGTCGCGGTGCTCAGCGAAAATCTCTGGCTCAAGCGTTTTGGCGGCGACCCGGGCGTGGTCGGGCGCAACCTCGTCTTGAACGGACAAACAGTGACCGTCGTCGGAATCGCGCCGTCTGGGTTCACGGGAACGACTTTCATGCGCTCCGACGTCTGGCTTCCGATCACGGCAGTGGCAACGGCCATGCCGCGAATGAATGCAGATGTGATTCACCAGCGTTCCGGTGCGTGGCTCATGATGGGTGGACGGCTGAAACCCGGCGTTTCCGCCGTGCAGTCAGACTCCGAGTTGGGAACTCTCGGCGCCGAACTCGAACGCGAATATCCGAAAGAAAACAAGGGAAGAAACTACCGCACTGCTTCGTTATCGCAATTTCCTGGATTAGCCGGTACCGTGGCGCAATTCATCGCCATGCTCATGGCTCTCGTGAGCCTCATCCTGTTCATTGCCTGCGTGAACCTTGTGGGCATGCTGCTGGCGCGTGCGGCGCAGCAGGAGCGCGAGGTCGCGGTGCGATTAGCGATCGGTGCCAGCCGAGCGCGGCTCATCAGACAGATGCTCACCGAAATCGCTACCCTTTTCCTTCTAGGCGGAGCCCTTGGGCTACTGCTCTCTTATTGGCTTTTGAAGGCGCTGCTGTCGTTCCTGCCTCAACTTCCGATCCCTATCGCGCTGGCTCCTTCGACGGACTGGCGGGTGATGGCCTTTGCCGCAGTGGTCACGCTGCTGGCTACGCTGGCCTCGGGATTGGCACCAGCTCTGCAGACCTCGTCCACGGGATTGATGTATGCCCTGAAGTCTTCGGGTGCGGACGCAGGTGCAAAACGTATGCGATTGCGTGACGCCTTCCTGGTGACGCAGATCATGATGTCGCTGCTGCTGGTGATCGCGGGCGGCCTGTTTGTTCGAGCCCTAGGTCATGCAGCGCAGGTTGATCCGGGCTTCGATCAAAACCACGTCGAGGTGGTGTCGCTCGACCTGTCCCTTGGGGGATACAAGGAGCAGACGGGCGCGTCCTATCTGCGAGAGGTGTTGCAACGTGTTCGCACATTGCCCAACGTGCACTCGGCCAGCGCGACTGCCGACCTGCCTTTGGATGGCGGACGCATGGGGCTTGGCGATGTGAAGGTTCCGGGTGTGCCCGCTCCCAGGGGAGCGGAGGGGTGGAGCGCGGATGCGAATGTGATCGAGCCCGGGATGTTGCAGACGCTGAAACTCCCGCTCCTGCGGGGCCGCGAGTTCACCGAGCAGGATTCCGCCAGATCGGAGGCGGTGGTCATCGTTAACGCCGCCATGGCAAAAGCCATCTGGCCCGGGCAGGATGCGCTCGGGAAGCAGATTGAAATGGAAGCCGGGCAGGGAAAGGGCCTGCGCAGGATGACCGTTGTGGGCGTGGCTGCCGACGCACGGCTGATGTCGCTCAATGATCCGGCGGAGCCCTATTTCTATGTGCCGTTTTCGCAGTACTACATGCCGCGCATGTCGTTGCTGGTGCGTACGAAGGACGGCAGCAGCGTGGTTCCGCAGTTGCGCAAGATTATGCACAGCTTGAATCCCAACCTTCCATTCGCCGAAGCGCTACCTTTGAGCAGCGTCACCGCGCTGGAACTGATTCCGCAGAAGATCGCTGCGATGGTGGCCAGCAGCCTTGGCTTGATCGGCATGCTGCTGGCTGGCATGGGAATCTACGGCGTAACGGCCTACGCTGTCAGTCGGCGCAAACGCGAGATCGCGATTCGCATGGCATTGGGTGCTGACCACGGCCAAGTGATCCGACATATGTTGCGTCATACGGTGGCGTTGGCCGCCATCGGACTGGCACTGGGCGCTGCCATAGCCGCCGGAGTTGCGCGTCTGCTGGAGAGCTTTCTGTTCGGCATGAAAGGAGTGGATGTGCTGACATTCAGCTCCGCACTAGTTCTTTTTGCGGCGGTGACGATGATCGCGGGTTACGTTCCTGCCAGACGGGCCAGCAGCGTGGATCCCGCCGAGGCCCTGAAGAGCGAGTAAGCAAGTAGCGTACCTGCTTACTCGTAACGGATCGCCACCATCGGGTCTACTCGCATTGCGCGACGTGCGGGCAAGTAGCAAGCGGCGAGTGCGCTCAGCATCAGCACGGTGGATACGGCGATGAATGTCATCGGGTCTGTCGGCTTGATGCCGAAGAGCATCTCGCTCATGAAGCGCGTGAGCGCCAGCGCGGCCAGTACTGCAATTCCCACGCCGATTGCCCGCGTTGTAAATCGCGTTCTCGCTATTCAGGTTCTGCACGCTTTGTTTGACAGGAAATAAAAAAGGCCGCGCTTTAGGAGCGCGGCCTGGTGTG
>JBBRZF010000030.1:0-27106 GCA_038236965.1 Terriglobales bacterium
AAGGCCAAAGCGACCAGCGCAGCGCAAACGATAACCGCCCAGATGGAATGCATGTTCGGATGACGCGCAGCGATAACTCCGCTCCCGATGAAAGTGATGACAAGGATTGGAATGATGAAGAAATGGAATAGCGGTTCGTAACGTGCGTGGTGCTGGAAACTCTGCGGAACCTTGCCAGCCATGTGCGCTCCTGATTGTCCTTGGATGGATTAGTGAAAAGGTAGTGCGCGCCTGATGGAATTGCAAGCTCTTGAAATCAGGGTTGAATCGATTTGCGAACGTTCTCTGCCTGGAAGATGTGTCGGCGTTCGTGCGCCGTGTACACAGAAAAGGAAGCCAACAAGTCCATGGAGATGAACTTCGCAAAGGGGGAAGCGAATCGAGCGCGAGGAAGGTCTAGCCCGTTGGCGCGCATCATTCGTTCATCCACTTTCCTATGCGCGGAAACCAAGCAGCTGACTGCTTCTCTTGGGTCGCCCGGAATAGGTAGCAAGATCTTCGGTGCGGGAAGACGTAACTTCGGTGGAGGTTCCACATACCAAACGAAGAATCTTCCCATACGGGTCATTCGCATTGGGCCCGAGGTAAACAGATTGCGCCTGCGAGCGTCATCAATCGCGGCGTCCAAAGCGGGGAGGCAATTCTCGATTGTAATTCGCAGGTGAACAAAGATATCGGCTAGTGACCAGCGGTTCGACGCTGGACGCCATGCAAGCTGTTCGGGCGACAGTCCCTCGGCGAGATCGCGCTCTCTCTGCTCATTCACGGCAACTTCGTCGAACAGGCGCTGCAGTTCAGGAGCAATCGCCTTACCATCGGCTGCAGGACAGTTCATGGGTTCGACTCCATAGTACGCGACCTGAATAATTCTGGGTCTGTCTGCTGCAACCGTTTAAGAAGGTCTGCCCAGAGCAGTTGCAGGAACGGGATCCTCGCAATCTCCGCCTTCGCCGTCAGCGCGTGTTCCATCTTGATTTCTCCGGCCAGCACGCAGGCCTCCTGCTCAGTCTGCGTGGGCAGATTGCTTGGTCGCGTGCAGATGGAAGATCTGCAGACGAAAATTGTCCGAATCGACGATGTACATACGGTCGGTCGCGTCCGCCCACAATCCCGCCGGAGAGACGAATTCGCCCAACCTGCTTCCGGTGCGCCCAAACGAGTTCAGCAATTTACCCTCGTGGTCGTACGCTTCCACGGTGTCTGTCGTTTCCCTGCTCACATATAAATTACCCTGTGTATCCACGCACAGACCGGACGCTTCGCCGGGCACCAGGTCGATTTGTTTTCGGAAATTACCTTGCAGATCGAAAATCTGCAAACGCGCTTTGGCGTCGAGCACGATCAGTTCATCGTTGTGAAGAACCACTTCTGCCGGAACGTCCAACTCGCCCTTGCCCGCGCCGGTTCCCTTCCGTTTCGCAAACTGTCCAATCGCGGATGAGGGCCGTCCGAAGTGTGCCAACACCTTGCCTTCAAGGTCGAGAATGAACAGCAGATTTCGCGGCGGATCCAGCAGATAAAGCCGCCCCGCAGCACGGTCGATTGCCATGCCTCCAGGAGCCTCATACATGTTCTCGCCGTTGAAGCTCCCGATATAATGAACAAATTTTCCCTGCGCATCATAGACAACGATTACGCCGAGGTCGCTGTCGGACACATAGATGTTGTCCTCTGCATCTACGGCGACGCCATTCGGCGACTGCAAGCGTCGGCCTTCACCGCCAACGATGCTGAACGAGGCCTTGTTCGCGGGATCAAGCACATGGACCGTGTGCGCATCGGGATCGGTAATGATGACGCGCTGCTTTGAATCGGTGGTAACGGCCTTGGGCGATTTGAATATCTTCTCCGGCCCATACATGAAATCGATGACCGCATCCCGCATCTCGGTAACCAGTGCCTTTGGCGCCGCGCCTTCAACAAGATGCCCGCCCGGCTTTGAATCGCGAATGACGGGCAGTCTGCGAGAACCCCCACTCGGCCTGGCATTTTTCGCGCTCGACATGTCCGTCTTTGCCACGGCAGTGTCATCGGATACCGACGACGTCTTCATCGTCTCCACGTAGCGACTGAACCTGGTCAACGGCTTGAATCTTCCGTCAGGAGAAAAAGACCCAACGTATTCGAGTTCGCGATCATTTCCAATGGCTACCCGTGGATAGGCGCGCTTAGTTTTGCCGTGGGTGCCGGAAGACGGCGGTGTCGCGCCTGGAGTTTGCGCAACTCCGCTACTGAGCAACAGCAGACAAGCAAGGGAGATTGCCCAAAAACGTCGATAGGAGAATAGCTTCATGACTACAACCGCTCGTGGAATAAGCGAAGCATAGCCACTGCAGGCGCCAGAGTCAATCGGGCACTCGCCGTAGTTGGCAATCGAAAGTTCCAGCTATTCCCAACGCAGATTCCGTCGCCATAAAGAATTCCCGGCGCTTCCAGAGTAGTTCCCGCTTTTAGGCTTCACTGGATTCTTTGAACCTCAATCCATCCTTTCAGCCGCGAACCAGACTCCAATACCTCTTACGGCATTAGCCGGGCCCCAATTTCAATGAAAGAAGGAAAACAGTATGAGAAGAACAGCCTCGGTGCTTGCCGTGGTTTTCGTGTTGTTGTTTGGATTGCCTTTGTTGGCGCAATCGAAGCCTTACCACGACGGATCCGTTTGGGAGATGCAATACATTCACGTTAAAGCCGGGATGGACGATCGCTACGCCCGTTACCTCGCGTCCGACTGGAAGAAGGAAATGGACGCCCTGCTGAAAGCCGGATACATCGTCAGTTTCAAAGTGATCCGGACCGAAGCGCACGACCCGCACGACTTCAATGTCGTCCTCATGACCGAGTTCAAGGACGAGGCGACGCGAGAAGCCAACCAGGACAAGGCGGACGCGCTCGCCGAACAACTGTTTGGCGGGATGCCAAAAGTTGAGTCAGGCTACACCGACCGCTCCTCGTTCCGCGATGTTCTCGGTAGCCACGAGGGACGCGAGCTCATTCTTGAGCCGAAGAAGTGACCCCTCCCTAAGCGTTCAGGCCCCGTTTAGGCGGGGCCTTTTCTTTAGCAGAACTAGCGTCGCGCCTCGCCCTTCACCACTGGCGCGTCTTTTGCGCTCGTCCATTCGTCGAACGAACCATCATAGAGCGCCACATCGTAACCAAGATATTTCGCGGTAAAGTAGTCGTGGCTCGCCTGCATCCCTGTCTCGCAATAGGTAATGACCTTGTCTCCGGGCTTCACTCCGGCGGCGGTGAATTTCGCCCGCAGTTCGTCGGCAGATTTCCAGACCGGCATATCGCGAGCCGTGATGTTGTCCACCCAGAACACTGGCGCTGCGCCGGGCAGATGGCCGTCTTTGTAGCGCGATGCCGGACGCGCATCCACCAGCGTAGTCGTACTCTCGGGTGAATCCGCGATCTTGCGGACCTGGTCGTACTTGGCGACGACTTCCGGGCGCGGATGCACGGTCAGCTTGCCGTGCGCAAACTTCGCAGTCTCCGTGGAAACCACCCGTTTCTCCGACTTCCATTTCTCCATGCCGCCATCCAGCAACGCCACCCGGTCGCCCAGTCCGAGATAGTCGAGCGTGAAGTAAACCCGCGTAGCCGTGGTCGGCTGGCCGGGTGCATAGAGAATGATGCGACCCTTGTCCCCAACTCCCACCTGCTCCAGCGCGTTCTTCACCTGCTGCACACTGGGCAGTTCGTTGGGAATCTCCTGCATATCGCTGACGAAATCGTACGACGCAACGAAGCGCGCTCCGGGAATGTGAGCGCGGTCGTACTCGGCCCGGTAGCGGCCGATGTGGAGGACGATGACCTCCGGATCGTTAGTGTGCTGCGCCAGCCATTCGCTGGAAACAAGCATCTCGGAATGGACTTTCGGCGAGGATGCGTTCTGTGCCATGACCGAAATACAGCTTGCGAGGACAACGATTGCATAGACTGCCCAACGAATCTTGCGAATGGTCATGACGGTTCTCCAATGGCTGATGAGTTAGACTCGCAACCCGCAATAGGTTATCCCATACTAGTCGAGCGCTTCCGATTCCGCTTCCGCAAGTTTGACCGGATCGCGATACAGATAGCGCGGCATCAGCTCGGCTGCCAGCATCCCGGCCAGGATCAGCGCGGCGCCGCCCAACTGCGCCAGCGTGAGCTTTTCGCCCACCACCATCACGCCCACAAATCCCGCAACCACCGGTTCCAGGCTGAAAGCGATGGCCGCTTCCGTCGGACTCAGGTGCGCTTGCATCGTGCTCTGCGCCCAGAAGGCGAAGACCGAGTTGAGCACGATCATGAACGCCATGCAGAGCAGCACATCTGTACGCGTAAGCGCCAGCATCGTTCCCCGAAATCCGTATTCACCGGGAAGACAGGCCGTTACCGCCAGCGAGACCACGAAGGTGACCGCCATCTGCACGAAGGCCAGCACCCATCCGTCGGAGCGTCGCGCAAAATGAGAGGTTGCCGTCAGGTGTCCGGCGCAAAGCACGGAAGAGACCACCATCTCAAAGTCGCCGCGATTCCATCCGCTCCACATCCCGCCCGGAAGATGGACGAGCAACAGAAGCCCTATGGTAGCCAAAACGGCCCCCACCGCGTGATGCAGCCGAACGCGATTTCCCAGGGCCAGCGCCAGCAAAGGCGTGAACGGCACATACAGCGAAGTGATGAACGCGGACTTTGAGGTCGTCGTAAAGCGCAGACCATCCGTCTGTATCCAGAAGATCGAGACCAGGATCAGTCCCAGAAAACATCCGTCGCGAACCGATTGCGAATCCAGCTTCTTTCCGCGCACCAGCAGGATCAATCCCATGATGAGCGACGCCGCAAAGAAACGCAGCGTGATGGCTGAGCCCACCGAAAGCCCGCCACGCAACACCGTCTGCATGGTCGCAAACCCGAAGCCAAAGACGATGGCCACCATGGCGATGGTGAACACGGCAAGCCAATGCTTGGATGAGCGGGCAGAAGTCACTTCACACATGATAACTGCAGAGAGATGCCTTGGTTTTCCGCAGCCCCGAACGGAGGTTTGTAGGTAGAACCGAGGTTGAAGCGCGTGGGCCCGGACGCCCTCGTCCGTGGCAGGGCGAGCGAAGCTCGCCTGATTTGCCATAGGAAACTTCGCAACGCTGCCTTATACTTCCTTGCCACTTCACCGAAGGCAAACTTTGATGCCAGTAATCCTCACAGATGAGCAAATCGACTCGCTGATTCTGGAGGCGAAACCACTTCCCGAAAACTATTCCGAGAGAATGGTGACGAAAGCAAAACGAGGGCATCGCGAGCGCGAGTTGGATTTAATAGGCGAGAATGGATCTGAATTTCGGTTAATTTTGCGGCAGAGTTTGAGTAACCCGCTAGACTTTTCGGTAATTCTTGCGTTTCTTCCACCATCCAGTTCTCAGGTGTTTAGACTCAGGCGATACAACGGCAAAAGTCATGAGCACACTAATCAACTGGAGCATCAAACTTTTTATGGCTTCCACGTTCATCAGGCTACTCTCCGCTACCAAGCAGAATCAGGGGAACGTGAAGATGGATTTGCCGAACCAACGGATCGGTACGCGGATTTTCCAGGCTGTTTGTTACCCCAGAGACCGCCCAAGCGGATTTGTTTTGAGGTGCAGAATGGATATCACTAGGATCGAGACACAGTTCAGAACGAAAGTTTGTGAACAGTTGCGTCTTCAGCCAGAAGGGCTGGATCGATTTCGAGTCTTTACGCCATTTCTGTTTGAAGATGGAGACCACCTCGCCATTGTTCTCAAAAGAAGAGGCGACGAGTGGATTCTCAGCGACGAAGGCCACACCTACATGCGGCTTACATACGACATTGAGGAAAAAGACTTACAGCGTGGCACTAGGCAGAAAATTATCACAAATGCCTTATCGACTTTTCAGGTTTCAGATGAAGAGGGCGAGTTACTGCTCAGGGTTAAAGATGAGAGCTACGGAGATGCTCTTTACAGCTTTGTACAAGCGCTTCTCAAGATTTCAGATGTTACATACCTAAACCGAGAGCGAGTCCGGTCAACGTTCTTAGAGGATTTCAGAGATTTTATCGAACAGACAGTCCCTACCGGTCGCCGAGTATTTGACTGGAATGATTCCGGGCATGATCGAGAAGGCAAATATGTTGTGGACTGTAGGATAAACGGAATGACTCGTCCTCTGTTTGTCTATGCCTTGCCCAGTGATGACAAAGTTCGGGACGCAACGATTGGATTACTTCAATTCGAACGATGGGGAATTAACTATCGGGCAATCGGTATCTTTGAGGATCAAGAAGAGATTAATCGAAAAGTATTAGCTCGTTTTAGCGATGTTTGTGAAAAACAGTTTTCGAGCTTGATGAGTAACAAAGATCGAATAAGTCGGTATTTAGAAGAACAGCTTATGCCAGTGCAGTAGCAGTTATATATCAAGAGCCAAAGTTGAAGGGGAGGCACGTGTGCCTCCCTTCCTTATTGATTGAGTCGACTTACTCCAGCTTCGACGCCCTGCTCTCGTTCAACTTCTTTACCCGCTCGATGAAGTCTGCCAACGGGAACGTGCCTTCCGCCTTCTCTTGCCCGCGGACGCGCACATTCACCTCGTTCGTTTCCGATTCCTTATCGCCCACGATGAGGATGAACGGAACCTTCTGTAACGCGTGTTCGCGAATCTTCGCATTCATCTTTTCGTTGCGCGCGTCCACATGTACGCGGATGCCGATGGCCTTCAACTGTGCAGCCACCTTGTTCGCATAATCCACGTGGCGCTCGGCGATGGGGACCACCGCAACCTGCGTTGGCGAGAGCCACAGCGGGAACGCGCCCGCGTAGTGCTCGATCAACACGCCGAAGAAGCGTTCCACCGAGCCATACAGCGCGCGATGAACCATCAGCGGTTGATGTCGCTGCCCGTCTTCGCCCACGTATTCCAAGCCGAAGCGCTCAGGCAAGGTAAAGTCGAACTGCACGGTCGAGAGCTGCCAGAGGCGTCCGATCGCATCCACCAGCTTGACGTCGATCTTCGGCCCGTAGAATGCCGCTTCGCCGGGAATCGTCTTGTACTCGATATTGCTCTGCTTCAGCGCGTTCTCGAGCGAGGAACGTCCAAGCTCCCACTGTTCGTCGGTTCCGGCGTAGCTTTTGCGGTCGGCGGGATCCCAGGTGGAAAGCTCGACCTGGAATTTATCGAAGCCATAAGTCTCCAGCACCGCCTTGGCAAAATCAATGCAGCCCACCACTTCATCCACGATCTGGGCTGGCGTGCAGAAGATGTGCGCGTCGTCCTGCGTAAAGCCGCGAACGCGCAGCAGTCCGTGCATCACGCCCGAACGCTCGTAGCGATACACCGTCCCGAGCTCGCCCAGCCGCACCGGCAGGTCGCGATACGACTTCAGCGAATCCTTATATATAAGGATGTGGAACGGGCAGTTCATGGGCTTCATGCGATATTCCGCATCGTCGAGCTCCATGGGCGTGAACATATTCTGCGCGTAATAACCGTCGTGTCCCGAGGTCTGCCAGAGCTGGCGACGCGCCACGTGCGGCGTAAACACCATCGAGTAGTCGCGCTTCTGGTATTCCGAGCGCAGCCAGTCTTCCATGATGGTGCGTATCAGGCCGCCCTTCGGATGCCAGAAGATAAGTCCCGGCCCCGCCAGTTCCTGTATGGAGAACAGGTCGAGCTGTTTGCCGATCAACCGATGGTCGCGACGCTTCGCCTCTTCCAGCCGCGCCATGTGCTCGTCCATATCCTTCTTGCTGAAGAACGACGTGCCATAGATGCGCTGCAGTTGCGGATTCTTTTCGTCGCCCAGCCAATAGGCTCCGGCGATGTTCAGCACCTTGAAGGCCTTGATCTTTCCCGTCGAAAGAATATGCGGCCCACGACAGAAGTCCACGAACTTCCCGGTCTTGTAGAGCGAAATTTTTTCATCGGCCTTGGTGAACTGCTCGATGAAGTGGCACTTCATGAAGTCGCCTTCGCCTTTGAACTTTTCCAGCCCCTCTTCGCGAGGCAGAAAGTCGCGCGCATAGGGTTCGTTGCGCTGCACGATCTCCTGCATCTTCTTCTCTATCTTCTCCAGGTCTTCCGGAGTGAACGGAGTCGTCCGGTAGAAATCGTAGAAGAATCCGTTCTCGGTCGAAGGACCATGGCCGAGCTTCGTCTCCGGGAAAAGTTCCAGGACCGCGGCGGCCATCAGGTGAGCCGACGAGTGGCGGAAGACCTCCAGCGCCTCGGGGTCTTTCTCCGTCAGGAAGCGCAGCGAGGTATCGTGCTCCAGCGGACGCGTCAGGTCGATGAGATCGCCATCGCCTTCGCCGTGTGCGCAGCCGGTCTCGATGCTATCGATAGACGCGACTTTGGCAACCAGCGCCGCATCGGCCAGCCGCTGTCCAATCGACTTTGCCACTTCCAGGGGCGTGGTGCCTTGTGGGACTTCTCGGATGCTGCCGTCGGGGAGTTTGATTTTTATCAGGGTTGCGATTTGGTCAGCCATGGTTTTTACCCGGGTGGTCGCGCCTACAATGCGCAATCCTTACGTGCCGGAATCTTTAAGTGTAAAGAGGATGCGGGTGAGGGTCAAACGCCCCGGACTAGGTTCGCGAGCGGAGCGCCAGCGAGACTTCTCTTGAGACCTGGTAGCCGAAGGCCACCGTGCCGCAAAGAATCGCCAGCGGAATCGCGAAGTGCCGGTAGGAATTCGCCATATCGGCATGAGTATGTCGGATCATCGCCAGAATCACCGTTCCGAATATGCCCACGAAGATCCCCACACCCATGCCCAGTGCGGCAAACATCGCCGTCAGCACGACGATGCGCGAAGTAGTCATAAGAAATCGGATGAATGGACTCGGTTTCGCCATCGATTACTCCTTCCCTGATTCTACGTCAGCGACTCCCCTTTTGCCTCCGCCTCAAGCGCTTGGCGCGAAGCTATCCGGGTAAATCGCTTTTCCGTGCGCTAGAATGGTCGGGATGTCGAATACACCCACAGCGCACGTGCATACCTTTTCTCCGGCGGAGATCATCCGCATGGCTCCCGTTCAGCAAGCCACGAATGGCATTTGCTTCGCCTCGTCCGGCGAAATGAACCTCGAGCCTACCGACCTGGAGCGCATGGTTGCCGCCGTACCGTCGGCCATCGCGGCTTCGCTGAAGCGTAAGGCCTATTATTTCGTCCCGCTCACGGTGGTGCAGGAGGAAGACACCGTCATCGCCGACCGCTACGACGTCGCTCTCAGCGACCAGGCCGTCTGCCATCGCAATCTCGAACTCGGCGACGCCCAGTGTGTCTTCATCTCCACGCGCCTGATGGACGACAAATTTTCCGTGGCCTTCGAATTCTTCATCAACGTGGGACACGCCTTCGTGGAGCACGCAGGCGTATCGCAGGCATTTTCCGATCTGGCCTGGAAACAGGTGCAGGACAAAGTGCGCGGCGAAACCAGTCTGGACGCCGCTGAACTCCGCAAGGTCGCTATCTCCGGCGCTGCCGGCGCAGAGAAGGCGCGCAACGAATACATGTCCGCCGCGTTCTCCGACGCCATCGCCGTCTACATGCTCTCGTTGTTCATCGACGTGGATTACTACGACCTCCGCGAACGCGAATACCCCCTGCTCGCTCCCCACGCAATGGGCGAACGCTTACGGAAGATCGCGGAACTCTTCCCGGCCCCAGCAGGATTCGAGTTCGCCATCTACACCCGTCGCCGCCCGCAGTAGCAGTCCAGTTACTCCGAACCTGTTCGTGTCAGAGTCAGCAGGAATGGTCTGTATCAGGGCACGACTTTAGTCGTGCCAATAGCAATCCAACACGTTGGGCTTTAGCTCCTGCTCACTCTCTCCTTTAACTCGCGGCGGCGTTGAGTTTGCACTTTCCTTTTTGCATCCCACGCTGAATCGTTTACCCTCGGCACAGCTATGATTGCGCATCTTCGCGGCAAACTGATCTCGAAGCATCCGAACCAGGCAGTGGTGGATTGTGGCGGCGTCGGCTACGACGTCGTCATCACGGTCCCAACCTTCTCTGAGCTCGCCGAGGCTGGCAGTGAAGTCTCGCTGCACATACACACGCACGTTCGCGAAGACCAGATCGCGCTCTTCGGATTTCTGCAGTTGTCCGAAAAGCACCTCTTCGAACGCCTCATCTCCGTCAGCGGCATCGGCCCCAAGCTGGCCATCACCATCCTCAGCGGCATGCCCGTGGACGAAATGGTCTTTGCCATCCGCGGCAACGAGATCACCAAGCTCACCAAAATCCCCGGCATCGGCAAAAAGACTGCCGAGCGCATGGTGCTGGAGTTGAAGGACAAGCTCGAAGAGTTCAGTTCCGCCAAGCCCGCACCCGCCAAGCCCACCGGAACGCCACGGGAAGAAGACGTAATCTCCGCGCTCATGAACCTCGGCTACCAGCGTCCCGCAGCCGAACAAGCACTGGCCGCCATCGGCAAAGGCGACCTGCCCTTCGACGAAATGTTCCGCAAGGCATTAGGCGTGCTACGTCGGTAACCTTCTTCGCGCTGATAATTGCGGGAAACTGAAGTACACTCTGCCCATGCGTAGCCGTCGCATAAGGCTTATTTCATCCTTCGTACTTCTTTGCGTGTGCCTGCTGATGCTTTCGCCGGCCGCCCCCGCCGAGAAAAAGAAGGTCGCCTTCAGCCTGACGCAACTCCCCGACCAGAAAGCCTCCATCCGCAATCTCGCCTTTGTCGTCGCGCAGCAGAAATGCGAAAACTGGGCGTGGGCCGCAGGCCTGGAGATTTCTCTGCTCAAGCAAGGGGTCCCCTTGCGACAGAATTTCTGGACCGACAAGGTCAACGGTGGAGCGCTCTGCCTCGCCAACGCCGGCACAATGGAATCCCTCGCGAAGCAAGTGGAAGGTGAGTACGTCCTCCCCGACGGACGCCACTTCAAACTCGAAGTCCGCTACACCGAGACCGTTCCCAACTCCAGCGACAAGATCGTTGTCCCCATCGCACTCGCGCAGCCTTACATCCTCTATTGGCGCGCGCACGCCTACATCGTGGAAGCCGCCGTCTGGAATGAGTACGTCTATCCCAACGGACAAAAATATATGGAGATCAAGGAACTCACCTTGATCGACCCTTACGAGAGCGGCGAAAAACGTCGCGTGAAATATGACGTGGAGAAGAATGACGCCAGCGAACTCGGCGGCACCTTCCAGGTGGTCGCCACACAGTTGAACGCCACCAGTCCCTGGAAGTAATCCCACCTTCTGTGACGCATATCACTATTGAATTCAGTAGGTTTCAGAATCATCTCTTCCAAATTCTGGAACTTCATTCTCTTGAACCTCCAAAACACGGGAGAAATCCAGCAACTCTGAATGGCACTTAAGTTGCATACATTAACCAGTTCTGCAAAAACGGCTGGGGCAGCATTTCTTGTTTTGCAAAACATCGCGCACTTATCTGAGAGCTGTGTCCGCAAGGGATGCGTTCTCAACGGGCAAGTGGCGAGCACTCGGCCGACCCCGTACAAAGTTTGTTGGGCCCTCCGCACGTACTCGCCTGCCTGGATTTTAACCAAAACCAACTTCATAGAAGTTGACCAATAGAAGCATTGAATATTTAGGAGAAAGACATTGAAGCAATTCAATTACATTCGCACGCTTGTGGTGCTGGCGCTCGTGCTGGTGGTGTTTGCCAGCATTACGATCGCTCAGTCCACGAAAGGTACCATCGCCGGAGTCGTTAGCGACAAGTCCGGCGCAGTAGTTCCCGGAGCTTCGGTTACGGCAACTGCGGTTGACGGTATCGACTCACGTTCGGTTGTGAGCGGAAGCAACGGTGAATACCGCATTGAACCCCTTACGCCTGGCGATTATGTTGTCACGGTCGAGGCAAAAGGCTTTGCCAAAACCAAGGTTCAGGGCGTAGTCGTCCATACCTCGGTGATCACAAGCAACAACATCGCAGTGGCAATCGCCGGCACCACCGAGACGGTGACCGTCGAAGCGCAGTCGGATGCTATCCAGACTGAATCTGGCGAACTGTCCAAGACCCTTTCGACAAAAGCCATTCAGGATCTGCCTTATGGCAGCCAGAACCCCTATTCCCTGGCAGTTACGCTGCCTGGCGTCACCACGGTTGCCTCCCGTGACAGTTTCACGAATGGAACCGGTTTCTCAGTGAACGGTCTCCGTCCGCGCTCTAACAACTTTTTGATCGATGGATTTGACAACAATGACAACGGTATCTCTGGCCAGGCCTTTCAGCCAGCCATCACCGAAGCCGTTCAGGAAGTCACGGTTCTCACCAACTCTTACGCGGCTGAATTCGGCCGTGGCGGCGGTTCGGTATCGAACCTCTCCTTCAAATCCGGCGGCAACCAGTTCCACGGCGCGTTGTGGGAACAGTACAGCGGCGCCGGACTGGATGCTCTTAAGTCTGAAGATCATCGCCTGACTGACGTTCCGCAGTATGTGAACAACATTTTCGGATTCCGCGTTGGCGGTCCGATCGTAAAGAACAAACTTTACTTCTTCGGCACCTCACAGTGGAATCGCTTCTTTGGTGATTCCGGGGCTTCAATCTTGAAGTTGCCTACGGCAAATGGATACGCCGTGTTGAATTCGCTGGCCCAGGGGGGCAACGCGAATGCAGCCCTGATGCTCCAGCCACTTGGCACACTTCGCGCACCGGTTGACGCAACCAATAGCCTGGTCGCCATCGGCGCTCGTGCGGGCTGCCCGGCCCCTTGCAACGTCGAATACGGCTTCTTCCGCCGCACCGACAAAGGCCAGAGCTTAAGCCGTGAGTGGACGAGCCGTGTTGACTATAACGGCGCAAGCGACAACCTCTACGTGCGTTACACTGATAGCCGTAATGACTCGAGCCCTGATCTGTTTGCCAATAGCGGAGCTCTTCCCAGCCAGGACACCCAGCAGGGTGGCCCGTCGCGCATTTTCGGAACCATGTGGGCACACACCTTCTCGCCGAAGCTGATTAACGAATTTCGTTTCTCGGCTCAGCAACTCGACTTCACCTTCGCTCCTACACCTGCAACGGCGAACAACCCGCTGGCAAACACTCCGACGGTGACCTTGGCTTCCACGATGAACTACTTCTGGGGCGGATACTCGCAGTCATCCTTCCCACAGGGACGTGGACATAAAACCTTCCAGTTCCAGGATGCAATGTCCTGGAATCTTGGTAATCATTCCATCAAGATGGGCGCTGATATGGCGATCCTTCTTATCCAGGACAAGGTTCCGTTCAACGCGTTCGGATTACTGAACGTGAGCGGCGGCGGCGATTGCAGCACGATCGGACTCGTCAAATGCACAGAACTGGCCAACTATCTTGACGGCTTTGCCGGACCGGAAGGCACATACTCTAAGAGTTTCGGCAATCCGCGCCAGAACGTCGGCACAAACCAGCAGGCATATTATTTCCAGGATAGCTGGAAGATGCTTTCAAACTTGACTCTGGACTTCGGTCTTCGCTACGAACTGCAGCCGTTCGACGCACTGAACAGCCTCCAGTATCCCTCCATTGATCGTAAGACCATTGCGACGGACACGTTGCTTACCCGTCACGAAGTGAAGTCGGACAAAAACAACTTTGCTCCCCGTTTCGGCTTCGCATATACCCCGTCATTCTTGAAGTCGATCTTCGGCGAACAGAAGACGGTCATCCGCGGCGGTTACGGAATTTACTACGACGCATTCTTTACCAACATCAGCAACAACGTTGCGGCTTCTTCGCCCAACGCAGTTGGCTTCAGCGACACCTCCGGTACCGGTCGTGGCGATGTGAACCCGCTCACGACACTTGCCAACGCAACTGCCGTCGCGAGGCGTACAGCGACCATCAGTTCCGTTGACAGCAACTTCACGAACCCGATGATTCAGCAGTGGAACCTGAACGTACAGCGCGAACTGCCTATGCAGATGAAGGCGGAAGTGGCGTACGTTGGTACCCGTGGCGAGCGTCTTTGGGTCAACGAACAGCTCAATCCTAGAATCGCCGGTGGCGCGCGCGAAGTGGCCGACCGCGGATCTATCTCCGTCCGCAGCAACCGTGGCGATTCCATCTATCACGGACTGCAGACCTCACTAACCCGCAACGTTGGCTTCCTGCAAGTGCGGGGCAGCTACACATTCTCCAAAGCGATCGACAACCAGTCCGAAGTGTTTGCCAGCTCCGGCGGAGCATCGCGTTGGATGAACGTGAAAGACCCCCGCAGCGATCGTGGCGTGTCAGCGTTTGATCGTACCCACCGCGCCGCAATCAGCTACAGCCTGCAATCTCCTTCCTTTGGAAACCACGGCTTGAAGGCAAATATCTTCGGCGGTTGGAATACGACCGGCGTAGTCTCCTTCCAGTCCGGTACTCCTGAGACCATCTATTTCGCCGGAGTTGATCAGAACGGCGACGGCGAAGCATACAACGATCGTCCTACGTACGGTAATCCAAAGGGTACGCAGCAACTCGGATATTCACTCGACGGCGGCAACACATTTGCCGAGTGGTTCACCGATGCACCGATGTCGAAGGACTCCTTCCGATACCTGTACATCGATGGCACAAACGGCAATGTTTCGCGAAACAACTTCCGTTACCCTGGCTCAATGAACTTTGACGCGACCATCATGAAGGAATTCCTGATGCCGCGTGTCGAGGGTCACAAAATCCAGTTGCGTATGGATATGTTGAACGCCTTCAACCATCCGAATGTAGGCATCTCAGGCCTGAATGGTGATGTCACGAGCGATCGCTTCCTCAACCTCGACGATACTCGTCGCGGCGGACGTTCGCTGGTTCTCTGGCTGAAATACTCGTTCTAAATTCCTGCGCAAGCAGGGTGTAGTTGAGGGGAGCCACATCGGCTCCCCTCTTTTTTGCAAATTCGGACGCATCCCGCAGCTTGCCCTTGCTCTCGTTCGTCTGATCCGAGTGATCCGCGGCCGGTTTTTTTGACCCTCGATTTACCAAATTACAAATTGCCCTGCGGCTTTTCCGGCCACGAATGTCTCGGATATCGTCGCATCAATTCCCGCCGCACCTGCGGATACAGCCGTTCCCAGAATCCCGCGAGGTCTGACGTCGTCTGCACGGCGCGCTGGTTCGGAGCCAGCAGGTGAACCACCATCGGCGTTCGCTCGGGCCCTATGCGCGGCGTCTCCTTCATGCCAAAGAAATCCTGCAAGCGCGACGCGATCCACGGCGGCTTGCCTCGCTCGTAATGAACTTTCGTCTGACGTCCGCCTTGCAGCTTGATGCGCGCCGGAGCAATCTCATTCAGTCTGCGCGTACCGATCTTTTGTTCGAGCATCGAGACCAGCTCCACTGCTGCCTTCTTTAATTCGGAAAAGCTTCGTAGCCCCGAACACAATTCACGCAGCGAATTCGAAGCCTCGGGCACAGCGAATCCGGCGAACTCCGCGCGCGCCCGGAATTCATCCAGCCCCTCCACATCCACAAAGCGCTCCACGCCTGCTTCCAGCGCTTTCTGCGCCAGCAGTTCCGCGGCAGCCTCCGCGTCGGGCACTGCTCCGCGCGATTCCTGTATCACCAACTCGTCGTAGAGCAACGCGCTCACCGCATCCACTCTCTCCGCCGTGCGATTCCACACCACGGTCGCTTGCTCCCGCACCCGCTCCGGAAATAAATCAAGCAACCATTCGGGCTCGATGCGGGCCGTCATGCGTACCAACGGCAGCGGCTTGTCCTTTCGATCCTCGGCATCCACGGCGACCATGAATTCGTATCGCGGCGCATCGCCTGCAATCTCGGCCGAAGCGCCCGTCGAGAGCAGCACCTGGTTGCCCGCACGCCGTCGCGCAACTCGATCCGGAAATCCCGCCAGCACGGACATCAGCAGCGCGTCATCGCTCCGGGAATCATGACCATGTGCATCATGACTGTGCGCATCATGACTGCGCCTCGCCTGCCGCGCAGGCCGCGCAATCCTGCGAAGCTGTTCAATCATTTGCACCAGCCTGTGGTCTTTCTCCGACTCCATGGCCGCAAGCAGATCGTTTTTCGTCGCCTGCGCGTCCGAACCCAGCAGCGCCGCCGCCACGCAGCCATCCTCACCCACGCCGCGTTCCATCGCCTCCACCAGAATTCGCGAGAGCCGCGGAGGCAGCGGATAGCGCGCCAGTTTCTGCGCCTTCACTCCCGTCGCACCCAGCTTATCCAGCAGCGACTCGGCGCGCTCGATCGCCGCCGCCGGAGGTGCGTCCAGCCACTCCACATCCTGCACGTGCGCAATCCCCATCGCTCGCAGCTCCAGACAAAGCTGCGAAAGATCGCTGCGCAGAATCTCGGGCGCATCGTGCTCCACGCGCCGCCCGTAATCTTCTTCCGTGAATAATCGCAGCACGCGACCCGGCCCGGTGCGTCCCGCCCGACCCGCTCTCTGCTTGGCCGAGGCCTTGCTTACGCGTCCGACATGCAGCGTCGGCAATCCGCTCCACGGAGAGTGCGTCGCATAACGCGCCAGTCCGCTGTCGATCACCGCGCTCACCCCTTCCACGGTGATCGAACTTTCCGCGACGTTCGTCGCGAGAATCAGTTTGCGCTTTGCGGCAGGTGATACCGCAAGGTCTTGCTCGCGCGGCGACAGACCGCCATGCAGCGGCAACATCAGCAGATTCGCCCTTTTTGCGACGCCGTCACACTCGCGCATCGCCCGGCGAATCTCTGCTGCTCCCGGCAAAAACACCAGGATGTCGCCCGCCTGTTGCTCGCCGACCAACTTCTCCACCGCTCCGCGCACCTGCACTTCCAGCGCCGCAGGAGAATACGGCAGATACTCAATCGCAAGTTCGAAGCGCGTCCCCTCCGACCGCACCATCGGACACCCGCCCAGATATTGCGCTACCGGGTCCGCCTCCAGGGTGGCGGACATCACCACGATGCGCAGCTCCGGCCGTGTGCGTTGCAATCGCTTCAACAATGCCAGCGCGAGATCGCTCTCCAGATGTCGCTCATGAAACTCGTCGAGCACAACCGTGCCCACACCCTTCAGTGACGGATCGGAAAGCAGGCGCCGCGTCAGAATGCCTTCGGTAACAAATTGCAGACGCGTCCCCGGACCCACGGCTTCCTCGAAGCGAACCTGGTAGCCGACCGTTTCTCCGACCTTCTCGCCCATCTCCGAAGCCACTCGACGCGCAGCCAGCCGCGCTGCGATGCGACGCGGTTCCAGCACCACCACTTCTCCCGCAATGGCCTCCACCGAGGCCAGCAGCGCGGGAGGCACGCGCGTCGTCTTGCCCGCGCCCGGCGGAGCTTCAATCACCAGGCTCGTATGCCGGTTCAACGACGCGATGATCTCCGGCAGAATCGCGTCTACCGGCAGAGAAGTTTTGCGGGTCACTCCTCATCGAAACACGCGCTTTCAACCGGCGTCAATGGCGGCCTGTATCCCGCAACCAACACCTTGGCGGTAACAATTTCCGGGAAAATGAGTTATACAGAGGAAGGAGAATGAATTTGAATCACGAATTTCTGAACGTGCTTGCGGTTGTGCTGCTCTACTTCGTGGTCGTCCGCTGGGTGTTGCCCAAATTCGGAGTTGCGACTTGAGCCTCCCCGGCCAGCCGAGTTTCGGCTGACAACAAAACCGAGGAACCTATCGATAACGAATCCTGCAAGCGATGATGGGTTCGCTACCGCACTCCGTTTCCAAGCCCTGAATCCGCCTCGAACTATTGCGCACCCGCGACCGAGACGCCATCCTCAGCCGACAGGGTCTCTGCAGGCCAGGGCGAAAGGATCTTCATCAGCACGGCTAGGATAATGAACGGAAGAATCAGCAGCGCCGCGGAGATCAACTCTCCCTCTCTCGAAATCAGATTCAACTTGTACGTCGTGTATCCCAGGAAGCTCTTCGAGAAGAGTTGTCCGCCGATCACCACGTTCCAGCGCATTGCGAAGATGCCAATGATGGTGAGGCACCCGGCAATCGCGTAAGTCGCCCGCCGTATCTTCTCCGGAATATTGAATACTTGGATCACTCCCAGCGCTGCTAGCGGCACCAGGGTCCCGATAATGATCTGCAACACCACCTGCGAGAAGTACAGCTTGGTGTGAACCATGAAATCCAGCGAGCGAAACGATTCGTCTGCCTCATAGATGCGCTGAATGAGGTCCAGCATTTCCAGCGAGAAGTCCAGGATGAACGTATAGAACAGGTATTGCGCGATCGTGTCCACACATCGCATGTCGATGGGCTGCTTCCGTATCTTCATCATCGCCATGTACAGCAGCATCACCATGGCGATGCCGCTCACCATCGCCGAGAAGATGAACACAACCGGCATCAACGGAGTGGACCACCACGGGTTCGCCTTGATCGAGCCGAAGATGAATCCCACGTAGCCATGCAGCAGGAAGGCCGACGGGATACCTATCAGCGTGACAACCCATCCCACCTTGTCATCCACTCGCAGCGCGCCCTCGCTGATGTTCGTCGACCCCAGCGTCAGAGCTTTATACAGCCAGCGCTTTGGACCCGTCGAACTCTGCGACAGAAGCACGATCTCTTTTCTGTATTCGAGCCAGATCTCCAACAGGATCACGGCCATCAAGTACCAGAGATAAACAAAACCGAACATCGCCATTGCCGACGTCGTATGCGGCGTTAGGTACATTTCCAGCGATCGTTCGGGATGTCCAAGGTGCAATTGCAATGGCAGCGGCGCCACCAGCAGGAACGACAACGCCGTCAGCAGAGCCAGCCTGTAAGTCGGCTTTACCGCTTCAACGTGGAAGATCCTTTCCAGCGAGGCAAGAATGAAAGCGCCGGCCACTAATCCCGTTACAAAGGGATAAACGACGATCATCACGCTCCACTGCAATTCGATTTCGTTCGGATACATGAATCCGTTTACTGGCATTGTCCCTATCTCCTCAGCGCACCGAACCGTCCAGATCGTGGTAGAACATTTTTGCGCCCGTGGCCAAATGCGGCTTCAGGACCTGCACGCTGTGGGTCTTCAAATACTCATGGATGGGGTCCGCAGGATTCTTCAGGTCGGCCAACTGTCGCGCACCCGTCGGACAATTCTCGGCGCACGCCGTTGTCAGCCCTTTGGTGATGCGGTGGTAGCACAGCGAACATTTCTCGGCCGTCTTCTTCGTCGGATGCAGGAAGCGGCAACCGTACGGGCAAGCCTGTATGCAGTACCTGCATCCCAGGCAATACTTCTCGTCCACCAGCACCACTCCGTCCTTGGTGTGGAAGGTCGCGCCCACCGGACACACCTGCGTACATGGTGAATCCACGCAGTGATTGCACAACTTCGGCACGAAGAAGTTCTTCCCGCCCACGGCCGTGCTCGGCGGGAATCCATTCTTGCCGCCGTCAGGCGAATCAACCTGCGGCGTTTCCTGCTGCCAGTCCTCAATGTGGTAACGCTCCACCCAGGTGCGAAAGTATCCCTCGGGGACTTGGTTTTCCGTCGAACACGCACGGACGCAGTTGCCGCAGCCGATACATTTATCGATGTCCAGCAGCATGCCCCACCAGTGTTCGTTCTCGCTAAAGTTCGGCGCAGCTTCCGGGGTTCCCGCCATCAGGTACTCCCAAGACAGCGCCGCAGCAGGCAACAATAAGAGGAAATGCCTTCGCGTAGTCATTACTTCTTGCCTCCGGATTGCAGCACGGGAGCGGGTTGCAGTAGTGGACTGTGCGGCAGGTGACAGGTCTTGCAAACCTGTCCGCCCGAGTGGTCTGCGCTCACCACTTGCGGAAATGTCTTTGGCTTGGCGAGATTCGCTTCGTGGCAACGCGCGCACAGAACCGCCGTGTCCGGCAGCTTCAACGTCTCCGCCGAGGGATCGTCAGCGTGCTTGGCCAGCGGTCCGTGACACGCTTCGCAGTTCACGCCGGCGTGCTTGCCCGCCTTCTTTATCTCGAGGACCTCGGAGTGGCAGACTTCACAGGCCTGGTGTCCGGCATAGTTGATCGGCTTCGACGAGATCTCCGCCAACGCGGCGCCCCGGTAGAAACCGAACTCGCCAAAACTCTTGGGGATGTACTGCGACCGCAGCACGAGCAGCAGCAGAAAGCCTAACAATACGACGGCTGCCAGCCTGATGAGATGCTCTGCATCTTTGAACTTTGTCACGTATACCCCATGCGGATCCGCGTGCCTGATCTTGTGTGCAGCTCCGAGAGGCCCTAAGTCATACTTCATTCGTGTACATGGACTCTGTGATTATCTACACATACCCATGTGACAACTAGCGCCGGGAACGGACGGGCGGCCCAGCGGAGCACGCGTTCCGGGCGCGCGCGGACATCATCGATATCTGTCTATACTTACGATCCTAATCGATGGGTTTGCAGCGAAGGTTTTGCGGTGGTTACCTCAATAGCTCGCCGACTGCGGCACTCACCCGCTCCAGACACGCTATTTTCCGATGCAGAACGTGCTGAAGATCAGATTCAGAATGTCATCCGCCGTCGTCGCTCCTGTCAGCTCATCCATCGCGCGCAGAGCGCCGTAGAGATCCAGCAGCACCATTTCATGCGGAGTCTTCATCCCAACTGCCGCACTCGCCGCATCGAGTGCCATTACGGATTTCCCCACCGCATCCTGCTGCCGCACGTTGGTCAAGAAGCCGGATTCCTGTTGCGCTCCCGAATCGCCCGCAACGTGCTTCAATATTTCCGCTCGTAATTCCGCGATACCTTCGCCTGTCGTCGCCGAAGTCCGTACTTGAGCGAGCGTGGAATTTCCCCGCGCCAGGTCGCACTTGTTCTCCACCACCACAGCGCTGCGTCCGGCGATTTGCGCCAGCAGTTCGCGATCTACATCGTCCGTCGCAAGCGTCGCGTCCATCACAACCAGCACCAGGTCGGCGTCCGCAAGCGCTTCCATAGATTTACGAATACCGATATTCTCCGCTTCGTCCAGCGCGTGGCGTATGCCCGCCGTATCCACCAGCCGCACCGGAATCCCGCCGATCGCAACCGTCTCGCTCACCAGGTCGCGCGTGGTTCCCGGAGTCGAGGTCACAATGGCGCGCTCGCGTTCCACCAGACGATTGAACAAGCTCGACTTGCCCACGTTCGGACGCCCCACGATCGCCAGCGTCAGTCCTTCCTGCACAACTTTTCCGTACGCAAAGCTCGCCGCCAGCGTCGCAAGCGGTTCGCGGATCGCCGCCGTTCGCGCCAGTATCTCTTCGGCCGCCATCACCGAAATATCGTCTTCCGCGAAATCGATTCCCGCCTCCAGCACGGAAATCAGTTCCACCAGTTGTTGTTTGATCGGCTGTATCCGGTGCGAGAGCGCGCCGTCCAGTTGTTGCGCTGCGACCTTCGCCTGGTAGAGCGTTTGCGATTCAATCAGGTCGCGCACGGCTTCGGCCTGCGTCAGGTCGAGCCGTCCATTCAGAAATGCGCGCATCGTGAATTCGCCCGGCTCGGCCAATCGCGCACCCGCCGTCAGCGCCAGCTCCACCACGTGGCGCAACACCACCGGAGCCCCATGGCAGGAGATTTCAACCACATCGTCTGTCGTGTAGGAATGTGGTTTCGCGAAGAAGGTCGCAACCACTTCATCGATGCGTTCGCCGGTCGCAGGCTCTACCAGTTCGCCAAACAGCGCGCGACCCGCTTCCAACTTTCGTCCGCCTGCCAGCCGCAACATCGCAGACGCAATCGCAATCGCCTCTGGCCCGGCCAGTCGCACCACTCCGATTCCTCCGCGCCCCGGCGGAGTGGAGATTGCCACAATCGTGTCGTCAAGATTCACGACTCAATAATAATCGTTCGACCGCCGCCCCGGATTTTCAATGCGGTCTTCGGTCCGCTTCTCTTTCGTGCGCTGCGCCCAGTGCTCTTGGATGGCCTCGTACACGCGGTCGATCTTGTTGTGCAGTTGCGCCACTTCCAGTTCCGCCTTCAGATTCACTTCGTAATCGAGGTCGGACTTCAATCTGTCTTTCGACGATTGCCGGTTCTGGCTCATCATGATCACCGGTGCCTGCAACGCTGCCACCGTCGATAGCACCAGATTCAGCAATATAAAAGGATAGGGATCGAACGGAAGCCTCGTGATGAAGCTGCTATTGATCAGCATCCACACGAACAGCACCACGCCGAAGAAGATGATGAAGGTCCACGAACCGCCGAAGGCCGCCACCTTGTCCGCGATGCGGTTGCCGATGGTCAGCCGCTCTTCTTCTTCCTTGTTGGCGTTGCGTGCGACGTGGGTGCGCAGCAGTTCGTCGGTTCGGCGCAAGCGTCGCCCCATCACCGTCAAAAGGTCCAGCGCTGCGTGCGGATGATCGCTCACCAGTTGTTGCAGCCCTTCGCGATTCAGACGTAGTACCTCGGAATCCTCCACCGCGATGGCGCTCGCCGTTCGCGGCCCGCCATCCAGCATGGAGATCTCGCCGAAGACATCGCTGTTCTCGTTCTCCGAGAGCACGATCCGTTCGCCCTCTTTGTTTTCCGTGAACACCTGCACCTGTCCGGTCAGCACCACATACAGCGAGTCGCCCGCGTCTCCCTCGCGAAAGATGGTTTGTCCCTTGGTGTATTTTTCCGACTCCAGCAGCGCCGCCAGCGTGGCGCGCTCATCTTGGTCGAGCAAGGAAAACACCGGTACTTCGGCCAGCATGGATAGACTTGCGGACATCGACACCTCCGGGACAAAGCGATGCCCCTACATCGGTTCATTATCCCGAGAACCGATGCAGGGGCAAACAAAAAATTAAGAGATTGCTTGAACCCTATCTTCTCCGCCTCATCACCGGCGCGCTAGCCGCCTTGCCTTGGTAATTCTTCGGATACACCACCAGATGTCTTTGCGGACCTTCGCCTTCGCTCTCCGTGCGCAGGTCTTCCTGGTTCTTCAATGCCAGATGCACCACGCGGCGTTCCCGCGAATTCATCGGCGCAAACGGATACGGCATATCAGTGTCGCGCACTTTCTGCGCCGCCACCTCGGCTGCCATACGCAACTCTTCCAGTCGCAGCGAACGGAAGTTCTGGCAATCGAAGCTGATGCGGTCGTGATTGTCCAACCCCAGCCGAAGCGATTCAATGGCCACGCATTCCAGCGCTCGCAGCAGTTCTCCGCCGCGCTCCAGCAGTAATCCACTGTCGGCGCCGCTCAGGTCCACCAGGATGTCCGTGCGCTCCCACTCGTCGTTCGCAACCGGCGGGTCCACAACGATTTTGTACTTCAGGCGGAAATCGCCCAACTTGATGAGCTGATTCAGAAGTTCGCTGATTTTTTTAGCGGAAGCGATTTTGTCTGCAAGCGCCATATCTTGTTCCACCTTGTCTTTGCTTACTTCTTACGCAGCTGTTTCGCGGCCGTGGCGCGCATCTCGCGCCCAAGTTCTGTCTGGTTCATCACGTACTGCTGGATGATGGCCACAAAGTTTCCCACGATCCAGTACAGACTCAATCCGGAAGCCAGCGAGTAACTCATCACCCCGAGGAACACCGGCATCATGAAGGTCATCATCTTCTGCTGTGCCGGGTCCATGCCCGCCGTCGGCGTCAACTTCTGCACCGCCAGCGTGGTCACAACGATTCCCAGTGACAGCAGCAGCAGATGGTCCGGCGACGCAAGGTCCTTCACCCAAAGCCAATTCGCATGACGCAGTTCGATAGCCACGCCCAGCATCGCGTAGAACGCGAACAGGAACGGCATCTGGATGATCATCGGCAAACAGCCGCCAGCCGGATTCACATTATGCTGTTTGTAGAGCGCGGACACTTCCGTCTGCATCTCCGCGCGACGCGGATCGCGCAGCTCGTACTTCTTGTATTTCTCCTGCACGCTTTTGATCTGCGGCGCGATGCGTTGCATCTTCAGGGCTGACCGCATCGAGAGCACGCGCAAGGGCAACAGCGCCAGGTTGATCAGGATGGTCAGTACAACGATCGCCCAGCCCCAGTTCCCTATGCCGTGTTTGTAGATATATTTCAGCGCCAAAAACAGCGGACGCGCGATGAACGAGAACATGCCGAAGTCCACAGCGCCGCGCAAGTCCGGCCCATCTTGCGGACCGCCTGCGATCGTCACTGAATTTGCGCCGCTCAGTACATCGATATCCATCGGCCCCACGAACAGCCTCTGCGTCGTGTGGCCCTTCAGGCTGCCAACGGCCGCGCCCAGAACAGGCTCCTCGATCGTCTCGGCCGGGTTCGGCTTGTTCAGGTCTTTCGGAAGTTTTACCGTATTGCGCAGCGTGATCATCGCCGCGTTCTGCGGATCGTCCGGCAGGAACATCGCCGCGAAATATTGGTCCACCGTGCCCGCCCAGAAGAACGGTCCCGTGATCGTGCCTCCGCCGGAAACCTTCTTCACGGCCACGCGGTTGATCTTCTCACTGGTCTGGTATTGGATCTTCGCCGAGGCATACGAGGCGTTCACCGTCTGGTCGCCGAAGCCCGCTGGCCACGCCGTGAAGGTGGTGATGTAGTTGCCCGCGCGCACCACGCCCACGTCGGTGCTGATCACATAGGAGTGGTCGAAGCGGAAGACTTTACGGACGGTGATGTCCTCGTCCGAATAATCGAAGCTGATCTCAGAGGGCGCGTTCACATTCCCCGTGACACTGGGGACGTAGAGCACTGAATTCAACTTCGTGCGCAATCCCTCGTCGTAGGTCCAGATGGAAAGCGGCAATCCGAAGTTCGCGTAGGCATGCACCAGTTCGAGCGGAGTGCCTTTATCGTTCGTGTACTTCTTCAGTATCCACGACTTCACCTGTCCACCGCGATTGGTGAAGGTGATCCGGTACAGGTCGTTCTCCACCACCGTCTCGGACTCGGCGCTGCCCACCTTGGCGCTCGTCGCAGTGCTCGCTCGGGGCACGCCCGGCTTGCTTGCGCTGATCGTCGCCGGGGCAGTTGCCGCCGGGGCCGCCGCCGGCGCGCTTGCCTGCTGCGCGACCTGCTGCTGTGCCTGTTTCGGCGCCTCTTGCGGGGCCGCCTTCTTGAACAGGTACTGCTGGCTGAAGATGATGACAATGAACGTAAGCGCGAAGACGAGGATGAGTCGCTTCTCGACACCGGATTCTTGCTGGGGATTCTGGAACTCGCTCAAGCTTTTAACCAATCTCGATCCGCGCGACTTCAACGCCGTCGCGGCAGACAATTCACTTCAAGGTAGGACAGCAGCGCCGAAGCGCCAGATCGTCTTGTGTTGCGCAAATTTCTGTTGCGCAAACATGTTTCGCAGAAATATGTTTTACGGAAAAATTTATGGCTTGAATTCCATTTACCGGTACCGCATCGTATCCGCCACGCGCAAACGGATGACAGCGCAGCAATCGCCACGCAGACAGCATCAGGCCCCGCAGGATGCCGTAACCCTCCACGGCTTCCATCGCGTATTCCGAGCAGGTGGGAACGAAGCGGCAGGCGTTCGGCAGCGCCGGCGAAATAAATCGCTTGTATGCGCCGAGCATCGCTAACACCACCCTCTTCATACCCGCCTCACTTCGCGCGCGCCGCACTTGGCCGCCGCGTCCTTGGTTTGTTCGCTTCCACCGCTCCCGGTAATGCGGCGCGCTGTGCCACGATCTCCAGCGCCCGTTCGATCTCGCGCGACAGTTCTGCAAACTCCACTGTCAGCACCGATTTCTTCGGGTGCAGGATCACGTCCACCGGCAGAGCCAGGTAGCGCGAGAAGTGCAAACGCACGGCCTCACGCGTACGGCGACGTATGCGGTTGCGAACCACCGACCCACCTAATACCTTGCCCACCGTGAAACCCACTCGCGGCCCCGGCAATTCCACCGGGCCTTTAGAATCCGAAGATTCAACGGGTTTACCACGCAACAGGAAAAATACAGTCAGGTTCCCGGAGAAATGGCGCTTGCCCTTCTCATAAACATGCTGAAAATCAGCGTGCTTGAGCAGGTGAGCCGACTTCGGGAAGGCTGCCTTTGGACTGCCGTTCACGGTTGATCCCATGCGGCCTGGAACCGTGAGCGGACCGGTCTTCGGATCCGCTGGTTCATATGAATTATTTCTCGCGGAAACCGGCCTTCACGGCAAGGCGATAACGGCCCTTTGCCCGACGGCGGGAGAGAACGGCCTGGCCGCTCTTGGTCTTCATACGAGTACGGAAACCGTGCGTCTTCGAACGATGACGGCGGTTCGGTTGAAATGTGCGCTTAGGCATGCTGGAAACTGCGCTCCTGGTGATCTGTGAATGTTATTGAGCAACCAAAAGTATAGTCGAATTGACACTTACCAGCAACGCGACACTCAGATTTCCCTTAAGCTCCTGCTCGCGTGGGTCCGGACGCCTCGTCCGGACAGGCGAGCAGCGCTCGCCTCATCCCTTCATCCCCACCACCAAAACGTCTTCTCGACCGTAGCGAAGCGAAGCGGAGAGACCCTTTGTTTCCCTTCGGCCTTCCACCCTCCGTTCCTCCCCACCACTCCTCCTCCCCCCAGAACTTGCCCTTCTTCGTGTCTTCGTGTCTTCGTTGTGAAAAACTCTTCGGAACTCCTCCAATCCACTTGCACAACTCTCGTTGCAGTTACAAACTCAACACTTGACAACCTCTCCTCATAAGCGTTGAACATTGATTTTCCCTCGCAAAATTGTTCTATCTCTCTCTTGCGTGCCTGTGGATTTTTCATGCTAGTATGCCCTTCAGTCACTCAATAATTGTTCTGCCCAGCTAGTAGTGCATCGTGGTCCTTTTCATGGAACGCCGACCACGGAACGCGAGCCGATCATGAAAACATCCCCTTTCCGCGAATTCGGCGCACAAGTCATCATAGAAAGAAGGCCGCCAACAGAGCGGCCAGACGGTTCTGTAAATGTCCGCTTCTATTGCTGCTGCTTCGATCAATCCCTGGGTGCGCATCCTCGGCGCCTTGGAAAAGAAAATTAATCGGCACTCTTACGATCTCTGGTTCAAGCCCACGCGCTTCAGCCATTCGCAGGAAGGCAAGCTCTTTGTCAACGTGCCTACCGCCGAGTTCTGCCACATCGGTGACAAATATGGCGACCTCATCCAGGAAGCCATCGAGGTCCTCGGACTCGAATTCGACGACGTCGAATTCCTTACCGTCCCCGAGCCTGCGCCCCAACCCATGCGTCACGACGGCGGACTCTCCACCTCCGCCACTGCCG
>JBBRZF010000031.1:0-26909 GCA_038236965.1 Terriglobales bacterium
ATTCACGGGAAGTTTGACGGGCGGAGGGTCGTCGGCAAACCTGATGGGACTGGCGATGGCGCGCGAAGCCAAGATGCCGTCGAACGAAGAGGGCGTACGGGGCAACGGGACGATTTACGCGTCGGCAGAGATTCATATGTCCATCGGCAAGGCGGCGGCGCTGCTGGGGCTGGGACATAAATCCGTGCGCTACGTTCCCATCGATGATCGCTTCCGCATGATTCCGGAAGAGCTGGACAGGCTGATTGCGGACGACGTTGCGGATGGGAAAATCCCTATTGCAGTGGTTGGCAGTGCAGGGACGGTGAATACGGGGTCGATTGATCCGCTGGTTAGGATTGCGGAGATAGCGCATCGTCACGGAGCGTGGTTCCATGTTGATGGCGCTTACGGGGCGTTGGCGGCGATGGCTGCGCCGGAAAAATTTGAAGGCTTGCGGCTGGCCGATTCGCTTTCGCTCGATCCGCATAAATGGCTGTATCAGCCGGTGGATTGCGGATGCCTGCTGTATAGGGATCCGTCGGCGGCGCGGACGGCGTTCTCGCATAGCGGCGATTACACGAAGGTTCTGACGACGGACCCGATCGAGGGCTTCGCATTCTTCGAAGAGACGATGGAGCTATCGCGGCGTTTCCGGGCGCTGAAGCTTTGGCTGTCTCTGCGTTATCACGGCGTGGGAGCGTTCCGCGAATCGATTCGAGGAGACCTGGAGCTGGCGCAGCAGTTGGCGCACAACATCTCGGTGGAACCTGCGCTGGAAATTCTGGCACCGGTGGAACTGAGCGCGGTGTGTTTCCGCTTCCGAGGAGGAAAGAATTCTCCGTCCACGGAGGCAGAGCTGAACAAGATGAACGCGGCCATTCTGCAAAAAGTGATCAGGCGGGGACGGGTGTTCTTGTCGAATGCGACCATTCGCGGAAAGTTTTCGCTGCGCGCCTGCATCGTGAATCATCGCGCCGAACCGAAGGACATGCTCGAGGTGGTGAGCGAGGTACTGGCGGCGGCAGCCGAGGTCGCACTTAAGTCGTGATACAAATTTCCTATGCCGCGTAACGCCAGGCCCATGCCGAAAAATGCACTCAGCTCTGTAACCGCGCAAGCCCCCTGCCGCGTCGATTTGGCGGGAGGGACGGTCGATATCTGGCCGCTCTACCTTTTTCATCCGGGCGCGGTCACCGTGAATTTCGCCGTCAACATCCTGACGACCTGCCGCATCACGCCGCAAAGCGGAAACGCGATTCATCTGAAATCGATCGATACGGGCAGGGAAGAAATATTTCGCGATTTTGCGGAGCTATGTGGCGCGGCGAAATACAAGCATCCGCTGGCGGCGTACATGGTGAAGTTCTTTGCGCCAGAAGGCGGACTGCTGCTGGAGACGAATTCGGAGTCTCCGGCAGGTGCGGGGATATCGGGGTCGTCGGCGTTGATGATCGCGTCCACTGCGGCTTTGGCGCGATACACGGGACGCAAGCTTTCACAGGAAGAGATACGCGTGATCGCGCAGAACGTGGAGGCGCAACTCATCAAGGTTCCGACAGGATGCCAGGATTATTATCCGGCGCTGTACGGCGGGTTGAGCGCGATACACCTGGATCCGGACGGTATACATCACGAGGCGATCGCCGTTGCTCCGGAAGAGGTGGACCGTCGTTTTGTGCTGGTGTACACGGGCGCGCCGCGGCAGTCGGGCATCAATAACTGGGAAGTATTCAAGGCGCACGTGGATGGCGATAAGCGCGTACACAGGAATTTTGAGCGCATCACGGCCATTGCGCGGGCCATGCACGAGGCGCTGGTCAACGCCGATTGGGATGAGGTGGAGCGGTTGCTGCGGGAAGAATGGAAGTTGCGGAAAAGCAACGCGCCGGGGATTACCACTCCGCTGATTGACCGTCTAATCGCCGTGGCTGCAAAAAACGGCGGACGGGCGGCGAAGGTTTGCGGCGCAGGCGGCGGCGGTTGCGCCATCTTCCTGGTGGAAGAAGATGGGCGCGAGCGCGTTGCCGAGTCGCTGCGCAAAGAAGGCGCACAGGTGCTGCCATTCCTGGTGGCCCGTGATGGACTGACGGTGACCGCCGGACGCGTGAAGTCGGTGGCCAAGGGCAAGCGATGAACGAGAACCAAGAGGGCATGGACGGGCAGGGCATTGAGCCGCAGAGATTGGATCGGCGGGGTGACGAACTGATATTTGCAGAGATGCCGGAACACACTTCGCGAGGAAAGTCGTCCGTGCTATTTTTGCTGGCCGTGGTCGCCGTGGTCATCGCCAACATCTGCGGCGGATTGATCTTCTCCATCATGGACGGCAGGCATCTGCTTGCGGCCGACATGCTGTACCGCATCATCACCACGGCCCTGCTGCTGATGTTCTACGCAGCGATGCTTCGCTTCCTGGAGCATAGGCCCGACCCGCTTGCGGCCATGGGGTTGCCGCTCTGGCCGGGATGGTTGCGGGAGACCTTGCTGGGAGCGGCCATCTCGCTGGGATTGATTTCGCTGGCGGTTGGGGCGATTGCGATCTTCGGACACTTTGAGCCCCATGAGAGCTGGAACGGAGTGGCTGCGAGAAGGCTGGTGGAAGTGACTATTCTTTTCCTGTTCGGTGCTCTCATGGAAGAGTTGATGTTTCGTGGCTATCCTTTTCAAAAAGTGATAGATGCAGTCAATCCTGCTGGCGCAATTCTGTTGTTTTCCGCGCTTTTTGGGTACGTCCATCTGAAGAACCCGAACGCGGGCGGGATGCTGAGTTGGGGCTTTTTCAACACGCTGGCAATCGGCGCAGTTTTTGCCGTGGCGTACCTGCGCTTCAAGTCCTTGTGGCTGCCCTTTGGAATGCATTTCGGCTGGAATTTTGCGCTGGGAGTTCTTTACGGATTGCCCGTGAGCGGAATCAGCAGCTTCTCGGTCGTGGTGCGGAGCAAAGCTGTGGGACCGATTCTGTTGACGGGCGGCGACTATGGGATAGAGGCGAGTCTTACAGGGGCGGTGGTGATTATGATAGGACTGGGGATCATCCTGGCATTGCCTGCAAGGCGCTCGCGGGCGATTGCCCAGGTTGGGGAAACTCCAGTTGCGGAAATGAGCCCAGAGCATCCCAGCGGCATCTAACATCACCAATAGTTGAGTTGGTCAGCGGTGAATTGTGCCGGAATAGGGCATATAATCCTGCTCACTCAGCCTGGTGTCCCATGAGATCACATCGCAAAATCGTAAGCATCGCGCTTGTGCTGCTTTTCGTCTGCGCCTGTGCTTTTGCAGATGGGCCAAAGCCTCCCAAACTGACAGAAGAAACGCGCAAGACGCTGCTTCGCGCGCTGGCCGCGGAATCGGTATTTGTGCGCCGTACATTTCCGATGGGAAAGATCGGCCTGCACATCGAGGACGGCGTGGTTACTCCGACCGATGCCGAGGTGCGCCAGCTCGTTGCCGACATGGGTCCCGCAGCCAAGCCCGGCGATCGCGCCAGAATCTCAGAGATTATCTTCAAAGGCAAAGCGATCATCTTCGAGATCAACGGGGGGCCGGTCAAGAAGAAGAAATGGTACGACCGCGTATCCATTGGCTCGACTGGCGGCGAGGTGAATCCGACCAATCCTAATGACAAAGACAAGGACAATCTTTACATCAACGCGCGCGGTTCGTACGTGATGCTGGCCTTCAAAGATTACGTTCCTGACCTGACGCCGGACCAAGTGAAGCAGATGCTCGCGCCCGTTCTCGATTTCAATGCCAAGTCGCAAGCCGAGGCTTACGCGAAATCGCTGTCGCCGCAACTGCAGAAGGCATTGAAGGACCACAAGGCGCTGGTGGGCATGGACCGCGAGATGGTGACCTTTGCCAAGGGTCGCGCCCCGCGCAAGCATCGCGAGAACGAAAACAATATCGAATACGAAGAATGGATCTACGGCGAACCGCCGAATGCAGTGGAGTTCATACGCTTCCAGCGCGATGAAGTTGTGCGCATCGAAACGATGCAGGTGGACGGAGAGAAAGTCGTCCGCACGAAAAAAGAAATCGACATGAGCAAAGATATTTCGGTGATGGCGAAGAAGGACGAGACCGAGGCTCCGAAGCCTGAGCAGAATGGTCCGTCGCTGATGCGTCCGGGAGAAAAGCCGATTCCCGTGAAGTCCACAACCCCGCAGAAAATTCCGGTACCGGGCTCCCAAAAGCCGTCGATAGACCAGCGACCGGGTTCGACGATGCCTGACGCTTCGCAAGGACCTCCGGGGATGGAAACTTCTCCGGTCGGGCCGCCACACTAGACTGCGATTTAACTCATCGAATACAGCCCGCTTGCCGCACGCTTGGCGTGAACGGCGGCGGGCTTTACACTTGATGGTGTGAGAATCGCTCTCGGCCAGATCAACACGACCGTCGGCGACTTCAAGGGAAACTCCGCGAAGATCGTCGCATTCGCCCACCGCGCTCGCGAAGCGGGCGCAGAACTCATTCTGTTTCCCGAACTGTCGGTGTGCGGGTATCCGCCGATGGACCTGGTGGAGAAACATTCCTTCGTCGCCCGTAATCAGGAAGCAGTGGAAGAGATAGCCCGGCAGACGCAGGGCATCGTGGTGGTATGCGGCTTTATCAGTCCGGCGCAAGAGGAGACGGGCAAGTCGGTGATGAACTCGGCGGCGGTGCTGCGAGATGGGCGCATCGACTTTGTGCAATCGAAACGACTGCTGCCAACCTACGACGTCTTTGACGAGGTGCGCAACTTCGCGCCGGCGCAGCACCAGGAACTCTACAAGGTAGACAATCAGGAACTGGCTATCACCATCTGCGAAGACGCGTGGAACGACAAGCAATTCTGGAATCGCCGTCTCTACATCGTGGATCCGGTGGAGGAGCTGGTAGGCGCGGGCGGGCGGCTGGTGCTGAATATCTCGGCGTCGCCGTTCTATGTTG
This sequence comes from Terriglobales bacterium, assembly GCA_038236965.1. GTDB lineage: Bacteria > Acidobacteriota > Terriglobia > Terriglobales > Acidobacteriaceae > JBBRZF01. The sequence goes on from JBBRZF010000031.1 coordinate 4,915, forward strand.
GCAAGCCGGAACTGCGCTGCAAGATGTTGTCAGCCATTGCCAAGCATCACGGCGTGACGGTCGCCATGGTAAACCAGGTGGGCGGGAACGACAGCCTGGTGTTCGATGGCTCCAGTATCGCCATCGCTCCGGACGGACGCATCATCGCGCGCGCAAAGGGGTTTGAAGAAGACCTTGTCCTCTTTGATACTGAGACACTGACGGGCGATATGCGCGCAGGCATCGAGACGCCGGAGGCCAGTGCGTACGGAGCGCTGGTGCTGGGGACGCGCGACTACATACGGAAGTGCGGATTCAAGCAGGCGATCATCGGACTGAGCGGCGGAATCGATTCGGCGCTGACGGCGGCGATTGCGGTGGATGCGCTGGGCGCGGAGAACATCATCGGCGTTGGAATGCCGGGACCGTATTCCTCGGCGGGTTCGATAGAAGATGCGCGGCAGTTGGCGAAGAACCTGAACATTCGTTTCGAACTGATTCAGATCGGGGAGACCTTCGAAGCCTATCGAAAGATGTTGAAAGGCGTCTTCGCCGGATTGAATGAGAATGTTACGGAAGAGAATCTGCAGGCGCGCATCCGCGGGAATATTTTGATGGCGCTCTCCAATAAATTTGGTGCGTTGGTGCTGACGACTGGAAACAAATCCGAACTAGGCGTTGGATACTGCACGCTTTATGGCGATATGGTGGGAGGCTTGGCCGCCATTTCCGATGTGCCGAAGACGATGGTGTATCGCATCTGCCGCTACCTGAACCGGGAGAGAGAAGTCATCCCGACAGCGACGCTGGACAAGCCGCCTTCGGCGGAGTTGCGTCCTGACCAGAAGGACAGCGACTCGCTGCCAAGCTACGATGTGCTGGACGTCATCCTTGAGGGATATGTGGAAGATGCCAAGAGCGCCGAGCAGATAGCGGAAGAAAACAATTTCGACATCGCGCTGGTACGCAGCATTATCAAGATGGTGGAACGCGCGGAGTACAAGCGCCAGCAGGCGGCACCGGGTCTGATAATCTCTGAAAAAGCATTTGGCCTGGGACGCAGGTTCCCGATAGCCGCGCGCCACGAAGTTTAGCCGCACATGTTCCACGAGCACATGAACCACGAAAGGGTATCCATGCGAAAGTTGTTTCTGTCAGTTTGCATCCTGTTCTCCGTTGTTGCGTTTGCGCAACAGGGAAGCGCTCCGGCGAAAAAAGGCGCCATCCATGCAGCTCCGACGAAGGCGCCGCTCACGAAGTCGGAACCCGCAGCGCCTGCGAAAGCGGCTGTTGCCGGCAATCTGCCGACGGTGGAAAGCGTCGATGCTTATCTGAAGACGATGTACGGTTACGACAGTTCGCTGGTCTTCAAAGTGGCCGAGGTGAAGGAATCTCCGGCAGCTGGCGTCGCAGACGCGACGGTGGTAGTCAACACTCCGCAGGGGCAGCAGGTAATGCATCTGTTCATCACGCCGGACCATGACAACGTGATTATGGGCGACATCATGCCGTTCGGCGCGGACCCTTTTAAGGGGAATCGGGAAAAGCTGGTCGGCGCATTTGGCGTGACGCAAGGTGCGAAGGACGCGCCCGTAACCATCGTGGAATTCGGAGACATGCAGTGTCCGAGTTGCCGTGTATTTCAGCCGACGATGGAAAAGCTGCTGAAAGAGAAGTCCAACGTAAAACTCATTTTCCAGAACTTCCCGCTGGAGACGATGCATCCGTGGGCGGGACGCGCCGCTCGCTATCTGGACTGCATCGCGCGCAAGGATAACGAGGCAGGCGTCACGTTCCTGACCGCTGTCTATGCGCACCAGAGCGACATCACCGAGGAGAATGTGAGCGAGAAGCTGAACAGCTACGCCAAGATGTCGGGTAAAGACCCGGTGGCGATAGAGGCTTGCTCCAAGCAAGCGGAAACGGATGCGCGCATCAAGCAGGGATTGAACCTCGGGACTTCTGTCGGAGTGAATGGAACGCCGACGCTGTTCGTGAACGGCCGCCGGTTGAACAGCGTGAACGGCATGCCGTACGAAGTGCTGAAGTCGATAGTGGACTTTTCCGCGGAGCAGAAGTAACGCGCAGAAGAAAGAAAGGACCGAGTCGAGGGCTCGGTCCTTTTATTTTGTGCGGATTGTTTGTGCGGAAGTTTCAGGATGAAATCTGTTGGCGTTATTTCTGTCCAGTGGAGGGCATCGTCAACTGCAGAGGACCCTTGGCGTCCACCATGCGGGTGATGTGCGGCGTGATGACGATGAGCAATTCGGAATCTTCCTTGTTCTTGTCGTGCTCGCTGAATGCCAGGCCGACAATGGGAATTCGTCCGAGCCATGGGGAGCCGTTCACCGTGCCGGAATCGGTGTGATTGACCATTCCGGCAAGCACCGCGGGCTCGCCATTCTTCAAGGTGATTGCGCCCTTGTATTCGCGGTTGGAGATGATGGGCACGCCGTTGACGCTTTGTGTCCCGAGCACGCGCAGTTGCATCTCGAGGTCGAGCGTGACATCGGTGTCGCGATGTATCTGCGGAGTTGCTTTTAGGTTCACGCCCAGGTCCTCGTAATTAAACGAAGGGAATGGCGCTTGGTAAGTCTGGTTCTGCAAGACCTGCGAGATGGCCGCCGTGTTGAAGATGGGCGCATAGCTCGAGGTCAAGATGGGATATCGCTCTCCGATCTTCATGGTTGCCGGAGCGCCTTGGGCGGCTCGCAGGGTGAGATGCTGCAGCGTCTGAATGTCGGATTCCTGGGCACTGAAACGCAGGACGGAGCCGGGCAGCGTCAAGCCCATGAGGGTGATGCCGCCGCCGAAGATGGCAAAGGGCGACGAAAGAAGGGACGAGCCGCCTTGCTGTGCGAGGAACTGGGCCACCAGCGCGGCGATAGCGGTAGTGTTCGCCTGGTTTATGGCGCCGGATGCGATGAGCTGGTTGATGACCTCCTGCACACTCTGATTGCCGAGCAGCTTTGCCGCCTCGGTGGGTATGTTGAACAGGCTGAAGGTGGGCGGGATTTTGATGCCTATCTGGCGAGCATAGGTGTGCGAGATGGTGAAGACATCGATCTCGAGTGAAACTTGGGGACGTCCGTCGCTCAGAGTTTCAAGCCATTCGCTGATGGCGTCGAGAACGGGGCTGGGCGCGCGCACGGAGATGGTCGCATTGGACGCCTGCTGGGTGATGAAGCGAACGTCGAAGAGGACGCGCATCACGTTGACGAGATCATTGATCGCCTGCGGGCTGGTGGCTTCCGGAACATAGAAGGTGCGCAGCGCGGTGCGCTCAAGGGCACGGCGGTTCTGATCGTTGTCCGTGGCGAAGAGGATGCGATCGCTGCTGAGCGGAGTCCAGAAGGTTCCGGTGAGGCGCGTAGCGATGGAGATGGCGGTAGCGAAATCGACTCCCTGCACCTGCATGCGAACCTGTCGGGGCTTTACGGAGTCGTCTATAGAAGCAGTCAGGCCATAAGACTTTGCTACATACTCCAGCAGTTCGCGGGAGCTGCCGCGATACTTAAAGTCCTGCTTCAACACTTCCGGCTGCGCATGAACTTCCATGGCAGCGTGCAGTTTGTCTCCCACCAAGGGAGGACGCGAACGCTGGAACTCGGGCAGCATGGTAAGAATCTTCTGCTGCGCGAAGGTATTGGCAGGATCGACTTCCATGGCGTAGCGCACGGCGGCCATGGCTTCCACCTGGTGTCCGTTGGCGATGTCGTCGTTTGCTTTTTGCAACAACTCGTACATGAGTTGCTGCTTCATCACTTCGCGCGCGGTGATGTACTCGGCGCTGGCAGGATTCAGGCGCGCAGCTTCACGGAAATTCTCGAATGAACTGCGGAGGTCTTTCTTCTTGCGCGCAGCGAGGCCTTGCTCAAAATGTTTCTTTGCCTTCTTCGCATCATTCTTGCTGACGTTGCAGGAGGGGCGGGTGGAACCGGGTTCGTTGGAGCACTCGGCAATCGCCGACGCAAGGTTCTGCTGCTGCTGCGCGACCGCAGAGGTGGCCATGAGGACAGACAAAAATATGGCGATGTGACTGCGCATCAGGGAATCCGATTTCTCCGTGGTGATTCTAACCTGAAGCGCTGCTTCCGAACACGCCTAACCTTGGGCGAGAAGTTCGGTGCAGCAGGAGACGCAAATATCCGGAGCCAATGCCCGGAGCTCTTCGACGGGAAAAATCCCGGTGGCAACGGCGACGATGGGCAGCCCCAGCGCCTTGGCGGCATGCACGTCCGCAGGCGTGTCGCCTACGAAACAGACACGGGCGGTGGCGCCGAGACGACGTCGCGCCTCTTCCATCCCATAACGATAAATGCCTTCTCTTAATTCGTTGCGGTCGCTGAAGGACCCGAATGTAAAGAATTGTTTAATTCCAGCGGCTTCCAGTTTGCGCCAGCCGATTGGTTCGAGATTGCCGCTGACGATACCCAAAGCCTTGCCGTGTCTTTGCAGAAGCGCGAGCAGTTTGGCGATGGAGGGACATAGCTCGGGTCGCATGTGTTGCGCGTTACGCAAGACGTCTGCGCACATCGCTGCTTGAGCGGAGAGGAGCCTGGTTCCGAAGTCCGCATCGCTAACGCCGCCCAATCGCGTGGCCGCGCGGAGGATGCCGATGTCGGTATTGCCATGCACGGGAACGCTGTCGATTCGCAGTTCGCATCCGAAGGTTGACTGCAGGGCCTTGTGAAACGAGTTGTAATGGACTCCGTCGCGGCTGTTGAGCAGCGTGCCGTCGATGTCGAAGAGGTAAGCGTCGAAATCCAGCAGCCTGAAATCCGCAATGGTCATGGCGCGCTAATCGCGAACACAGATGCGTTCAATGTGGGTGGCGCGTCCGGTGGTCTCGTCGCACTCGATCATGCAGGCGGAGAGGCGAACGTCTCCGGTAGCGGGTTCAAAGCGGCTGGGCAGGCTGGTGAGGAAGCGGTTAACGATAAGTTCCTTCTGCACGCCGATGACGCCGTCGTAGGGGCCGGTCATGCCGCAATCGGTTTGAACGGCGGTTCCCTTTGGCAGGACTTGTTCGTCGGCGGTGGGAACGTGCGTGTGGGTGCCGATGATGGCGGTGACGCGGCCATCGAGATACCACCCCATCGCTACTTTTTCCGAAGTGGCTTCCGCATGCAGGTCAACGAAAATGACCTTGGCTTTTATCTGCCGGAGCAATTCGTCGGCTTTGCGGAAGGGGTCGTCGATGGTGGCCATGAAGACGCGTCCCTGCAGGTTCATGACTGCGTAGGGAACCCCGCCGCGAGTAGTGCCTTCGTAGACGCCATAGCCGGGCGTTCCGGCGGGATAGTTGGCAGGGCGCAGCACGCGTCGCGCGGGAGCGTACGGATTGCCGTCGGCGGAGTTCATGTAGTCGATGATCTCGCGCTTGTCCCAGACGTGATTGCCCGTGGTGAGCACGTCGATGTTGAGGTCGAAAAGTTCTTCGGCGATCTGCGGAGTGACGCCGAAACCGCCGGCGGAATTCTCGGCGTTGGCGATGGTGAGGTCTATCTTGTACTCGGCGATGAGGCGCGGCACATGGTCGTGCACAATGGTGCGACCGGGGCGTCCGAAAATGTCTCCAACAAACAGTAAGCGCACTCTGCGCAGCTCCTCAAACAGTGTCTTACTTTGATGTTAACACGGCATTTCCGGCGCAAAAGTTTCAGCGCGAGTCGCTAGGGAGCGACTTCGGCGGTCTTGAGGAAGTCGTAGTTGCCGGAAGAACTGAGCTGGACGTTGCGCAAGCGGCGCGAGTGAACGAGCACGTTGTCCAGATACCAGAGGTTGATGTAGGGCTGGTCGATTGCTACCTGGCGCTGTACCTCGGCATAGATCTGCTTGCGCTTGTCTTCATCGAGGGTGGCGCGGCCTTCGTGAATGAGCGCGTCCACTTTCGGATTGGAGTAGTAGCTGCGATTGGCGCGCTTGGGCGGGAAACTGGCGGAGTCGAAGACGTTCTCGAACATGTCGGGATCTTCGTTGCCGCCTACCCATCGCAGGGAATAAATCTGGAAGGCGCCTTTCACGACGTCCGAATAGAAGGTGGCAAATTCAAAACTGCGGATGTCGAGCACGATGCCGACCTCGCGTAGTTGTTGCTGAAGAACGGCGGCGAGCAGGCGCGTGGATTCCTCGGTGGAGGTCTTCATGGTGAGGTGGAAGCGGACGCCGCCGGTTGCGGGGAAGCCGGCGGCATCGAGCAGTTGTCGCGCGCGCGCGGGGTCATGCGGATATTTCTGCACGTCGTCGGTATAGGCCCAGTGTTGTGGCGGGAGCAGCGAAGCGGCTGGGCGGCAGAAATCTCGCCAGAGGTAATGAATAAGCGGCTGTCGATCGATGGCGTAGGCCAGCGCCTGTCGGACGCGGACGTCTTTCAGAATAGGGTCGCGCAGATTGAGGGCGACATAGGTGTAGATGGTTCCGGGCGCGTGCAGCACTTCCACCTTGGGATCATTCTGCAAGGCAACGACCGTGTCCGAGGTGAAGGCGTTGATGGCCGCGTCGGCTGAACCTTTGCGCAACTCGAGGGCGCGGGTGTTGGCGTCAGGGACAACGATAAAGCGAACGCGTGGAATCTTGGGCAGCTCGCCCCAGTAATTCGCGTTGCGTTCCAGCGTAACCTGGCGGTCCTGTTCGGCGCTGACGAAGCGAAATGGGCCTGTACCGATGGGGGTGCGGGTGATCTCTTCTCCGCTGCCATTCGGCACGATGCCGAGCGCGCCATCGGAAAGGTTCCAGAGCAGCGAAGCGTAGGGCTCCTTCATGTGGAAGACGATGGTGTAGGCGTCCGGCGCTTCCGCGCGGTCCACAAAGCGATAGGTGCTCGCCTTGGGGGTGCGGAGCTTGCCGTTCATGATGGAGTCCATCGTGTACTTGACGTCGGCGGAGGTCAGCGGGCGTCCGTCGTGAAACTTCACATCGTGGCGAAGGTGAAAGACGTAGGTGAGCGGGTCGGGAATCTCCCAGCGCTCGGCAAGCCAGGGTTCGACTTCGAACTTCTCATTGCGATGGACGAGTGCGTCGAAGATCAATTTACTGATGCGCTCGGATTGCGCGTCGGTCCCCACGCGGGGATCGAGGTTGGTGGGACTGCTCTCGATGATCATGACCACGGTATTGGGATCGGGCTTTCGCGAGCAGGCGGAAATCGCACACAGAATGGCGACGAGCAGCAGCAGGCCCAGCTTACGCATAAGTGATTTTTCCCAGGATGGCTGCGCGCCTAGCTCCGGTTGCGGAAGGTACGTTGGAGGGCAAGCGGTGCCAAGTCTGGTAGGCGAGGACAGCGAAGGCGGCAGCCTCCTTGGCGTCAGAGGGCAACCCGAGGTCGTCAGTATTGCGGGGTTTCAATCGCCAAGGCGCGATTTCGGCGGCGATCATGGAGACGAGCGTTGCGTTCCTTGCACCGCCGCCGGAGACGAGGTACTCGCGGAAGTTCGCGGCCGAGTCGTGCGAGGAGATGATCTGCTTCACCGCGATTCCGATGGAGCGGGAAGTAAACGCCGTGGCGGTAGCGACGATGTCTTCTTTCTGAGCGCGTCCGCAACGCTTGAGGAAGTGAGCAACGAATTCGCAGCCGAACTCTTCGCGTCCCGCGGTCTTCGGGGCTTTGCGGCGGAAGAACGATACGCGTAAAAGTTCACTGACGATGTTGTCGAGCGCGTGTCCCTTGGCGGCGATGCGTCCTTCGGAATCGAAAGGCTTGTTAAAGAGATGCTCCGTCACGGCGTCGATGACCATGTTGCCGGGGCCGGTGTCGAAGGCGACGACCTGCTCCGGAGTCGCGCCGGCGGGGATGGCGGACAGATTGCCGATGCCACCGATGTTTTGCACGATGCGTCCGCGGGATGCGTGGCGGTAGAGCATGTAATCGAGGAAGGGCACGAGCGGCGCGCCTTTACCGCCAGCGGCAATGTCGGACGGACGGAAATCGCTGACAACAGGAACTGCTACACGCGCGGCGATGGCCGATGGGTCGCCTATCTGCCAGGATACGACCAGTTTGCGTCCGAGGAATGGGGCGGAGTCTCCCTGGTGAAAAATCGTCTGGCCGTGGCATCCGACGAGGTCGCACTTTGTGCCGGACTTCTTTTGCGTTTCAAGAATGGCGTCGGCATAGAGATCGCCGAGAAGGAAACTGAGGCGCGCGAGGTCGGCCACGGAGGCGGACTTGGCGTTCATGGCGGCGAGAACTGCGCGCCGCACGGGCGCTGGGTAGGCAAATTCGCGATGCGCGATGAGTTCGAGTCGCGTGCGAAAGCCGCGTCCGAGCAGACGCACGAGTGCGACATTGATTCCGTCCGCCGAAGTTCCGCTCATCACGCCTGCAACGATCAAGCTGCTCTCCCGTGTGGGCAGTTTACAAGAAGCGTTCGTCGATGGTGTCTCTATCTGTGGCTAGACGGACTTGCTCGGTGAATTCCCAGTTGAGGCGGCGGAGCTTGTCGACTGTCTTTTGCGTGGGTGTGGGGACGGGGCGGCGCTTGAGTTCGGCGGATTTCTTTTTGAAGGCGAGCACGCGCTTGGCGGCCGTGGTGACGATCTTGGCGAATCGTTTGTCGCGCTCGGCCTCTTGCAGAACTGCGTGGTAGGTGCGCCACACATGCTCTTCGTTGTGGCAGACGAGGAAGATGTCGGCTCCGGCGCGAAGGGTTTGGATGGCCGCTTCTTCGATGGACGCGACGGCGAGTACGCCGCCCATTTCAAGGTCGTCGGAGATGATGAGTCCCTTGTAGCCGATCTTCTTTTTCAGGATGTCGGTGATCCACTTCTTCGAGAGTGATGCGGGCGTGTTGTCCTTGGTGACCGCCGGGTAGCCCGCATGCGCGACCATGACGAAAGGAAGTTCGCGGCGCAGAGTGCGATAGGGAAGCAGGTCTTCGTTCCACAAGTTGTTCCACGGCTTATCGATGGAGGGGAGCTTGTGGTGTGTGTCGAGGTCGGCTTCGCCGAGTCCAGGAAAATGTTTTCCGCAGCCCAGGATGTGCTCATCGCGCAGTCCCTTGAGGAACTCTCGCGCGTAGGCGATGGCGTCTTTCGGGTCGGGCGAGGTGGTGCGCGAAGTCATGACGGAGCGGGAGCGTTCAAAGCCGAGGTCGAGAACGGGCGCGTAATCGACGTTGAATCCGAGGGTGGAGACCTCGCGTCCGATGAGGCGTCCGTGAAGACGGAAGAGCTTCTTATTGCCCGTGGCAAAAACGTCCGCTACGGAAGGCGTAGGGGCGATGACATTCTTGAGGCGATCGACGGTGCCGCCCTCCATGTCCACGCAAAGGAACATGGGGGTAGCGACCTGGCGCTGGGACTCGCGGAGCAGAGCATGCGTCTGCTGGGCGGAGTCGATGTTGCGGGCAAACAGAATGATGCCGCCGGGCTGCATGGTGGCGAGCGCAGAACGCAGCTTCGCGGAGGCTTCGAGGCCGTCGAAGCCCAAGGTTAGTAGCTGGCCAACATGAGCGCGGAGTTCGGAGGCGGATTTGGAAGGCATCGAGACCCTTTCGGGAGATTGGGAAATGGTAACACCTGTACCGGCTCACTACAGAGACACGGATTGCCACGAAGGAATTCACCGGGCCCGCGAGTAGGATAAGGCAATTCATAAGGTGTTGGGTCCGGGTGAACCCAAAAGGGGAATAGGTAAGTAGTTCCGGCCATCCTTGAGAGGCAGTATACGAATCAGTAGTTAACACAGGCCATTTCATCTCTGGAGGAGAGCATGCGAAAGACCGTTTTACTTGTGGTACTGCTGTTGTTGAGTGTGGTCGCACTGGCGCAGACACGGACACTGCCGTCAGGCACAACCATCAAGGTTCGAACGGACACTACGATTCCAGCAAAGCCGGCGGCTGGAGCCGCCTATACGGCGAGCGTGAGTGACGATGTAACGGATAGTTCGGGAGCGGTGTTGATTCCGCGCAATTCGCGGGCGCAGTTGGTTGCGCAGGCTTCGCCGGATGGAAAAGATACGACCCTGGATCTGCGCTCGGTGACGGTGAACGGACGTCGTTTTTCGCTGGTATCTCCGGGGCAGTCGTCGTCTGGCGGAGAAGGTGTAGGCAAGAACCAGCGCACCGCTAAGTATGTGGGCGGCGGAGCGGCGGTTGGCGCGGTTTTGGGCGCATTGATGGGCGGCGGCAAGGGCGCGGCCATTGGAGCGATCCTTGGCGGTGCAGGCGGCGCGGGAGCGCAAACACTCCGCAAATCCAAGGCGATTCCTGCGGAAACGGAGTTGAGCTACAAGCTGGCGCAGGATCTGCAGATGCGTCCGGTGGGAACGAGACCCCGGGGAACGTTGCAGAAGAGGTAGGGAAGTAGGGAGTAGCGAGTAGCGAGGAAAGTTCAAAGGCGTGTCCAACAAGGGCGCGCCTTTTTTGTGGGCTGGCTAGAATCCGCTTGTGTCGCAATGTCAAATGCCGCGAGCGAGGGCGCTCGCGCCACATCAAGCTGTTAGTCGATTTGTTTTTTTAGTTCGTGGAGGAGGTTCAGGGCTTGGATGGGAGTTAGCTGGTTCAGGTCGGCGTCGCGGAGTTGGTCTAGGACCGTGTTGGATAAGGGCGTGAAGATCGTCAGTTGGGTGGGGCGGGAGGAAGCGTCGGAAGGGTCGCCGGATACGGATGGGGCGGCGGAGCGTTCCAGGTGTTGCATGGCGGCGCGTTCGGCGGACTCGTGTTCGTGGAGGACTACGCGGGCGCGGGTGATGACTTCGGCGGGGAGTCCTGCCAGCTTGGCGACTTCTATGCCGTAACTTTTATCGGCTGCGCCTTGCGCGACTTTGCGGAGGAAGACGATCCCTCCGCCGGATTCTTTTACCGAGACGTGGAAGTTCTTTACGCCGGGCAGAAGTTCTTCGAGTTCGGTGAGTTCGTGGTAGTGGGTGGCGAAGAGGGTTTTAGCCTGCGTGCGTGCGTGTATGTATTCGACGGCGGCCCAGGCGATGGCGAGTCCGTCGAAAGTTGCGGTGCCGCGTCCGACTTCGTCGAGCAGGATGAGGGACTGGGGCGTGGCGGTGTTTAAAATGGCGGCGGTTTCGGTCATCTCGACCATGAAGGTGGAGCGTCCGCGAGCGAGATTGTCGGAAGCGCCAATGCGCGTGAAGATGCGATCGACGATGCTGATGCGCGCGCTGCGTGCCGGGACGAACGAACCCATCTGCGCCATGAGGACGATGAGCGCGGACTGGCGCAGATAAGTGGACTTGCCGCCCATGTTGGGGCCGGTGATGAGCAGTACGGTGTGCGTCGCGTTGTTCAGGTACAGATCGTTGGGGACGAAGCGGTCCATGGAGCCGGTGAGTTCAGGCTGTTCGATGACGGGATGGCGTCCTTCGACTATTTCGATTTCGCCGGGGCCGCTCTCACTGGCAGCGTTTTCTCCTGTGGCGTTTTCCACGGTCGAGGCGGTCAGAACGGGGCGCGCGTAATTGCGAACAGCGGCCAGATTCGCGAGCGAGGCGAGGACGTCGATTTCGGCGAGGGCAAGGGCCGTCTGGCGAATGCGTTTGGCTTCGGCGGCGACGTGGGCGCGGAGTTCGGTGAAGATTCGGCGCTCGATCTCGACGAGTTTCTCCTGGGCGTCCAGAACCTTGGTTTCGTACTCTTTCAATTCCGGGGTGGTGAAGCGCTCGGCATTGACGAGCGTCTGCTTTCGTTCGTAGTCGGCGGGCGCTAGATGCTGGTTGAGTTTGGTGATCTCGATGTAGTAGCCGAAAACGTTGTTGAATTTGACCTTGAGCGAATTGATTCCGGTGCGTTCGCGCTCGCGCTGCTCGATCTGCAGAATGTATTGCCTGCCGTTGCGCGAAAGGTCGCGGAGGTCGTCGAGTGCCGCGTCGAGTCCGTCGCGAATCACGCCGCCATCGTTGAGGGTGATGGGCGGTGCGTCCGTAAGAGAAGTTTCGATGCGTTCGCGCAAGTCGCTGAGTTCGTCAACCAGCGCGTGAAGTTCAGTGAAGCGCGGTGCATGCAAGCGCGTAACGGCCGTGCGTACGTGCGGAATCTTGGCGAGTGATGCGGCCAAGGCGAGGACATCGCGCGGGTTGGCCGTCTCCAGGGTGATGCGCGAGAGAAGGCGTTCGATGTCGAGGACGCCGTCGAAGGCGCGGCGAAGTTCTTCGCGAGAGACGATGTCGGCGACGGCGGATTGGACGGCGTCGAGACGCGCATTGATTTCCGCAACGTCGATGGACGGACGCAGCATCCAGGAGCGGAGCAGACGCTTGCCCATGGGGGTGACGGTCTGGTCGATGGCGCGGAAGAGAGTGACGGAATCTCCGCTGCCGGCGAAGAGAGGCTCGACGAGTTCGAGGTTGCGGACGGTGACGGCGTCGAGCACGAGACAGCTTTGGCGCTCGTAGAAGCCGATGCGATCAACGTGGTCGAGTCCGCCACGCTGGGTTTGGCGAACGTAGTGGAGGATGGCTCCGGCGGCGCTGGCGGCAGCGGCACGATTAGCGAGTCCGAAGCCTTCGAGTGAGAGAACACCGAAATGATTTTCGACCAGGGGGATGGCGTAGTCGGGAGAGAAGACCCAATCTTCGAGCGGAGTTTCTGCCCAGCGAACGCCGGGCGCGAGTTCGCTGACGGCCATGCGAGGCGCGGCGCCGTTGGGAGTTGGAGGCGCTTTCGGCACAGTCGTTGTCCGCTGCGAAGTTTCAAAGAGAGGGAGCGAGGAGCCGAAGAGGAGTTCCCGGGGACGGAGAGTTTGTAGCTCTTCGTGTATGCGGCGGTCGGCGTCGGGGCCGCGGAATTCGGTGGCGCGAAATTCTCCGGTAGAGAGATCGAGCGCGGCGAAGCCTACGGTTTCTCCGTGACGGGCGACGGCGGCGAGGAAATTATTTTCTTCGGACCCAAGTTGGGAATCGATGGAGGTGCCGGGAGTGAGGACGCGCGTGACTTCGCGGCGAACCAGCTTCTTGGTGAGCTTTGGGTCCTCAACCTGCTCGCAGACCGCGACCTTGTATCCCTTGCGTATGAGCTTGGAGATGTAATTTTCGGCGGCGTGGTAGGGGACGCCGCACATGGGAACGTTAATTCCGGCGTCCTTGGAACGGGAGGTGAGGGTGATCTGGAGTTCGCGGGCGGCGGTGACGGCGTCCTCGAAGAAGAGCTCGTAGAAATCGCCCACGCGGAAGAAGAGGAGCGCGGTTGGGTGCTCCCGCTTGATGGCAGCATGCTGCTGCATCAATGGTGTAGTGGGCTCAGACATGGGTGGGGATGAGTATAACGGACGTCGTATGCTAGAGGGATGTGGAAAATGCGGGGGAAATTCGATGAGCGATTGCGAAATGCGAATTTCGAAATGCGAATCTAAAAGTCAAAGGCGAACCGAAAGGGGAGGTGTTCCAGATTACCCGGTTCGCATTTACCCGATCGAAATCGTTGGGTTCCAATTACCCATTTGCCCAATTAGAATGTCTGCATGGAGTTGCGTAAAGATCCCATCACGCGTTCGTGGATCATCACCGGAGACGATAGTGCGGAAAGGCCGCACAATGAGCCGTTTTGCCCGTTCTGTCCGGAGTCGCCCAAGCAACAGCAGTTGATCTCGACGATGGCTTCGGTGGATGGGGGGCCGTGGAGCGCGAGGGCCGTGGTGCATCCGTCGCCGCTGTACCGTGTGGAAGGCGATCCGGGGCGTCGCGGCAACGGACTGTACGACACGATGCGGGCGGTGGGCGCGCATGAAGTGCTGGTGGAGAATCCGCGGCATGACCGTCATTTGTGGATCGCGTCGGAAGAAGAGATCGAGCAGTTCCTGATTCTGTGCGCGCAACGCATACAGGACCTGAAGCGCGACCAGCGCTTCAAGTACATCAGCGTCTTCAAGGATTATGGGACGATGGCGGGGCAGGAGTTCGACCATCCGACTTCGCAGATCACTGCGACGACGTTTGTACCGCGTCGCGTGCTGCACGAGCTGAGGGCGGCGCGCGATCATTACCATCACAAAGAACGCTGCGTATTCTGCGACATGCTGGGGCAGGAGCTGAACGAGAAGAAACGCATCGTGGAAGTGCGTGGGGATTTTGTGTCGTCGTGTCCGTACGCGCCGCGAGTTGCGTACGAAACGTGGATCATGCCGCAAACGCACAGCGCACATTTCGACCACACAGCGCTGTCGCGTCCGGGAGCGCTGAGGGATTTCGCGTCGTTGCTGCGCAGAACGCTAAACCGCATACGCTCGGTGGCGGACAGCTTTCACCTGGTGCTGCATACTTCTCCGAACACGATGCATGTGTCGCGCGTGCTGAACTACTGGCGCACCATCGAAGAGGATTACCACTGGCATCTGGAAATCCTGCCGATCATGGGTCGGAAGGAAAAGCCGTACACGTTCAAAGAGGTTTACTACACGGACGTGACGTCGGAATCGGCGGCTGCCAGGTTGAGGGAAGCTCCGGTGGAGTTTAGAGGGGCGTCGGTGTAGGGAATTGGGAGATTGGGTAATTTGAGCGCCGGGGAAGAGCCCCGGCGCTTTCTTTGTTTGCTTACGAGTTCAGGCTGCGTTACTGAAGGCGTCGGAGCCTTGCTGTTTTACCAGCTTGTTGTAGACGCCGATGATAAGGAACGCCGGAGCCCATTGTCCGACAAAGAGGGCCCAGTCATTGCGTCCCATGGTCTTGAGGACGGCGGATGCGGCCATGGATGCGAGGGCGAAGGCCAAGTAGCCGGAGGATGGGATCTTTGCGGTCTGTGACTCGATCGCGCCAGTGAAACGATCTTCTTGTTCTCCGCGATAGACTTTGGTTTTCATGAGAATCCTTTCTGATTGCTTGGAGGGGTTGAAAAATGAGATGCGAGGCAATCGGAGGAGAGAGTTCCTTCAGCGGAATCCGTTTGAGCAGGGGGAAAGTCGAGCGGGCCAAGGTTTGAGCGACGAGAAAACGCAGTCAGGCGAGGTCGAGTGGGGAGAGCACCTCGTCAATGTTGTCGGGCGTGACTTCGAGGTGAGTGCCGTCCTGCTTCAGGTTAGGAATCTCGTCAAAGGCTTGAAAGAGACGCATCTTGGCGGCGGCGTAGTGTTCGGTTGCAGAGAGGGCGCGTCCGTGAGCGGCGGCCCAAAAGGCGAGGGCGTCGGCGCGCACGAGGACGGCGACTTCGAACATCGTCTTGCGGTCGGAAGTAACGTCGAAGACGTACTCGACGGCATCGTTGGGGGCAGGGCGGCTGCCGACGAGATAGTACTGGTAAACGTATCCGGTCTGCCCGGTATAGGATTTGACGCGGCGAACGGTCATGGGAAGAGGATAGAACAAAAACGATTGAGTCAGTGAGTCAGAGAGTCATTGGGTCATCGAGTCATTGGGTGCGATCGGGAAAGTGCAAGACATGCCCCGCAGCGCTAGGTAAACTGGAGACCAGTAAGGCGCATCCTATTTTGTCGTCGGAGAGACCGGGAGACAACGTCATGTCAGCTAGACTTTGCAATATCGCCAGCGTCCGCCGAATTTTTATCGCTGGAGCGCTTTCCGTAGCTTCCCTGCTAGTTATCACTGGGATATCAGGTGTCACGGCGGCGCAGGAAAGAAAGCAAGCCGAGCCGACGGCAAGAGTTGGCAGTAATCCTGAGCTCGTTTCGCGCGGGAAATACCTGGTAGAGGAAGTCGCAATGTGCGGGAACTGTCACACTCCTCGGCATGAGAATGGCGAGCTCGATCTCTCAAGGCGGCTCACAGGCACGCCTTTGTTTATGCAACCGGCCCATCCTATGAGTGATTGGCCGATTCTGGCGCCGCGACTTGCAGGCACGCCTCCCGCCAACGATGCTGCCATGATCACGCTACTAACGACCGGTATCTGGACGGATGGCAAGCGGCTTCGCCAACCCATGCCTCAATTCCGCATGACACGCAGCGACGCCGAAGCTGTCGTCGCTTACCTGAAGTCACTTTAGGCCGCCCCGCCCAACGGAGGGCTTGAACGGGCCACCAGCTCAAGCATAGTTAAGGCACCAAGAGGATTTCTGTATTGAAAATATCCCGCTTACGCAGAAAGCGTGACGCACGTCACATGACTTAGTGACTCGCATACTAAGCCAAGTATTTCCCGCCTGTATAATCAAGTTTCCAGTCCAGAACCGCAGGTCTACAAGCGCTATCTGGAGTACTGGGGAACGCATTTATGCCACTACTTTGGCTCAGGGTTGCTACAGTTTTCTACGGTGTGGGGCTGCTGTACTCCATCTTATTGCTCACAAAAAAGAGCGAATGGCTGTCGCGGGTTGCAGTTCCGGCCGTCGGGCTGGGCATGGTCTTCCACTTCGTTTCCCTGGTGGAGACTGCGGCTTTATACAGCTATACCGAACTGTTGAACATACGCCACGCCGAATCCGCTCTGGCACTGCTCGTCGTTATCTTCTTCATGATCTTGTTCACCCGGTATCGGACGACTTCGCCGGGACTGTTCATCTTTCCTCTGGCATTCCTGTTGACGCTGGGTTCGGCGATAGGGGATAGGCCGCCGGAGTTCAGTTCTCCGGTGCTGCGAAGCGGTTGGATCATCGTCCACGTGGCGATGTTGCTGATCGGATATGCGGCGCTGTTTTTGAGTTTTGTATCGAGCCTGTTGTACCTTTTGCAGGCGAAGAGTTTGAAGGCCAAGCAGCCGATATCGCTGTTCAGCCGGATGCCCGCGTTGCAGGTGATCGACGACCTGGGGTATCGCGCGCTGCTGCTGGGTTTCCCGTTTATGACCCTGGGGCTGATCGCCGGTTCGGTGGTGGCGCAGAGCCGCTACGGGGCGGCGTATTTCCGCGATCCCAAGGTGCTGCTCTCAATGCTGATGTGGGGCGTATATATGGTACTGCTCTACACGCGCTGGAACTCTGGCTGGCGCGGACGCAAGGCCGCTTACCTGGCTACGTTTGCATTTGCTGCCGCCGTTTGCGCCTGGGCTGCTAACTATCTGAGCCCACTTCATAGGTTTGTCGCCCCATGAATTTTTTTGTCATTGGCGTGAACCACAGAACGGCCCCTGTCGAAGTGCGAGAGCGCTTCGCGATTCCGGAGGCTCGGCTGCCCGAAGTGGTGCAGCAGCTGAACAACTATCCCGGAATAGAAGAGGCGCTGGTCGTTTCCACCTGTAACCGGGTGGAGATGTTTGTGCGTTCCACGAATGGCACCTGCGACCTGCGCGGCTTTGTGCGCGACTACTACAAGCTGGACAATCCCGAATACGAAACCCATCTGTTCGAACACAGCGGACTGGACGCGGTGAAGCACATCTTCCGCGTGGCTTCGAGCCTGGATTCCATGGTGGTGGGCGAGTCGCAGATTCTGGGACAGGTCAAGGAAGCCTACGCAGTGGCGCGGGCGGTGGGCGCGGTGGATTCGCAGCTCGACGCGCTGATGACACGCGCGTTCGCGGTGGCCAAGAAAGTTCGCAACGAGACGGCGGTGGCGACTTCGTCGGTCTCGGTGGCGTCGGTCGCGGTGGAGTTGGCGCAGAAGATTTTCGGTTCGCTGGATGGCAAAGCCGTTTACCTGGTGGGCGCGGGCAAGATGTGCGAACTGGCTGCGCGTCATCTGATAGCTCATGGAGCGGGGAAGATCTACGTTGGCAACCGCACGTTCGAACGCTCGGTGGCGCTGGCGAAGAAGTTCAATGGCGAGGCCATTCCGTTCGAGAAACTTTACGAGACGGTGGACAAGGCCGACATCGTCATCAGCTCTACGGGTGCGCCCCACCACATCTTCCGCAAGGAGCATGGCGAGAAGTTCCTAAAATCGCGTCGCAATAAGCCGATGTTCTTCATCGACATCGCGGTGCCGCGCGATATCGATCCGACATTGAACGAGCTGGACGGAATCTTTGTTTACGATATTGACGATCTGCAGCAGGTGGTGTCGTCGCACATAGGCGACCGTCGCCGCGAGGCCAGCCGGGCAGAAGAGATAGTGGAAGAAGAGGTCGTGAAATTCCAGCAGCGTTTGCAGACGCTGGACGTGGTGCCGACCATCGTGTCGTTGCAGGAGCATCTGGAGACGGTGCGGCAGGCGGAAATTGACAGGCTGCGCGGGCGTCTTGGCGACCTGACGCCGGAGCAGGAGATGGCGATCGAGTCGCTGACGCGCGGCATCATCAACAAGATCATGCACACGCCCATCACGACGTTGAAGTCGGCGGCGAAGGAATCGGAAGCGACGACCGTGGTGGAACTGGTGCGGCGCATCTTCAACTTGCGGGAGACGAAGCATCACCCCCCGCAGTCGTGTACTGCCGAACTTAGCGGCGAACATGAGCCGGTGTCGGTAAGCAGCAACGACAATAAGAGTGAAAATAGCGATTAGGTGGTGGACTCCCAAGTTATCGCCCAAAGTACGGGCGCGAACGCGGGGCACCAGGTAATCGATAGTTGAACAAGGGACGAGGTTAGAATGGCGCTTCTTCGGATCGGTTCGCGTGGTTCAGCATTAGCACTTTGGCAGGCTCATCACATTTCCGCATTGCTGCGGGAGCGCGGCCACGAGATCGAACTGGAAATCATCAAGACGACGGGCGACAAGATCCTCGACGTTGCGCTGGCCAAGGTCGGCACGAAGGGGATGTTCACCAAGGAGATCGAAGAAGCGCTGGCCGCGGGCCGCGTCGATCTGGCGGTGCATAGCCTGAAAGATCTGCCGACGGCGCTGCCGGAAGGTTTCGAGATTGCGGCGATCACCACGCGCGAGAATCCGCGCGACGCATTTCTTTCCGTCAAATACAACACCCTGGATGAGCTGCCTTCGCACGCGAGGGTGGGAACCAGCAGCCTGCGCAGGCAGGCGCAGTTGATGAAGGTGCGTCCCGACCTGAACATCATTGCGTTGCGCGGCAACGTGGATACGCGCGTCCGCAAGTTGGAAGAGGGCGATTACGACGCCATCATTCTGGCGGCTGCGGGATTGAATCGGCTTGGAAAAACGGAGTTCATTCGACAGGTACTGGACCCGATCATCATGTGTCCGGCGGCGGGACAGGGCGCGCTCGGCATCGAGATTCGCCTGGGCGATACCGAGATGCGCGAACATTTGAAATTCCTGAACGACCCGGCGGCGTATGCGACGACAGTCGCGGAACGCGCGTTGCTGAACAAATTGGGCGGCGGATGCCAGGTGCCGATCGGCGCACACGCGGTGATGGAAGGCGACGAGATCACGCTGGTAGGAATCTGTGCGCGTCCGGATGGTACGGAGCTGTTGCGCGAAGTGCAGAGTGGCAAGGACCCGGTGGAGCTGGGCGAGCGCGTGGGCAATACGCTGCTAGGTCGTGGCGCCGACAGGATATTGGCTGACGTTTATGCGGAAGTAGCGGCTGTGCCGCAGGCTCCGTAAGCGGCGGCTTGAGCATGAGATGAGTTGTGAATCGAGATTGAGCACCTTAAAGGACAGACGATTGATGGTCACGAGCAAGGCCCGCGGGAGCAAGATTGTACGCAAGCCTCTGGAGGGATGGCGGATCGTGGTATCGCGCGCCCGCAAACAGGCTGGTGCATTGACCGCGTTACTGGAAGAAGCGGGAGCGGAAGTCGCAGAAATCCCTTTCATTGAGATTCGTCCGCCAAGATCGTTCAAACCCTTGAACGATGCGATACGACTTTTTTCCGAATACGAGTGGCTGGTGTTGACGAGCGTGAACGGGGTGGAAGCGCTGTTCGAACGCATGGAACGGCTCGGTATTCCCAAGAGCGAATTGCAGAACATGAACATCGCGGCCATCGGCCCGGCTACCCGTGCGGCCATCGAACGCGTTGGCTTGCGCGTTGCCGTGACTCCAAAAGAGTACGTGGCCGAGGCCGTGGTGGATGCATTGACCGCGCGCGTGAAAGGGAAGCGCGTGCTGCTTTGCAGAGCCAAAGTGGCTCGCGATGTGATTCCTCGCGAACTGCGGAAGCTTGGAGCATACGTGGATGTGGTTGAGGCCTACGAAACGGTGATTCCGCGAGCCTCGCGCGTGCGCCTGCGGGCAGCCATCGGGAACGAAAAGAAGCGTCCTCACATCATCACGTTCACGAGTTCGTCCACGGTACACAATTACGTGAACCTGCTAGGCATACGTTCGGGCGAATCGAAATTGATTCGAGGAATCTACAACGCCAGCATCGGTCCTGTGACCAGCGAAACGCTAAAGCAATACGGATTGAGCCTGGATGTTCAGGCGGAGCCGTACACCATGCAGGGAATGGTGGCGGGGATCATACGGCTGGCCGAGACGAACAAGTTGAAGCTGGCGCAAGCACGGGTGACGGCGAGCCTCGAGTAGCAAAAGCAAGTTGCCGGTTGCCAGTTGCCAGTAAAGGCAAATGCAAGGGCGATGAGAAGGCAAGAGCAATAGCAATAGCAGGAGTCGTCTTTGGACGACTCTTTTCTATCGTCCTGTATCTGCGTAGGGGCCCAACAAGACTGGTTCTGCATAACCAGAACACCAGAGGCGAGCGTTGCTCGCCCGCCACGGACGGGGCGTCCGGGCCCACGCTAGTAAAAGTCAAAGTCACCTATTCCACTAGCGAGCAGCCGCAGCCGGGGCTGGGGACGTATGTCTTCAGGAAGTCGGATACGCGTTTGTAGGCGTCGATCTGGTTTTCTACGCGCGCGAAGCCGTGTCCTTCGTTTTCGTAAATCTTCAATTGGGCTTTGCCGCCGTGCTTCTTCACTTCGTCGGCGACCTGCTGCGCTTCCGATTTCGGACAGCGAGGATCGTTGCCTCCGGCCAGGAGCAAGAGCGGGGCCTTGATCTTGTCCACGAAGAAGATTGGTGAGCGGTCGGTCCAGAGAGCCTTGTCCTTCACGGGATCGCCCATGAATTTGCGATCGGATTCCTGCAGGGCAGGGTCTTCATTCTGGAATTCGGTGAACCAGTTTACGAAGGGGACGATGGGAACTCCGGCAGCCCAGAGTTCGGGATGCTTGGTGACGGCCATCATGCTGAGATAGCCGCCGTAACTGCCGCCCATGACGATGAGTTTTTTGGGATCGACAAAGCCTGAGCGCACGATGAAATCGGCGGCATCTACGACGTCCTGCAATTCGCCGCCGCCGGCATCCATGCGATTGGCCTCGGTGAAATCTTTTCCGTAGCCAGTGGAGCCGCGATAGTTGGGCGCAATGACGACGTATCCCTGGTTCACCATGTACTGGATGATGCGGTTGAAGCTGTTGACCGTTTGAGAGGTGGGCCCGCCGTGTATGTAAACGATGGCCGGAAACTTGGCGTTGCGCAGGATGGTGTTGGGAATGTAGGCCCAGGCGGAGATGGTGTACCTACCGTCCTTGCTGGGATAGTGGACTAGCGTGGGCTCGACCATGTCCGAGGTGCGAACGCCGGCGACGACCGAATGCGTGAGTTGCGTGGACTTCTGCGATTTGAGGTCGTAGACCCAGGCGTCGGCGGGGGCGTTGGATGAAGTGTGCTGATAGAGGAGGCGCTGTCCGTCGCGCGAGAAGGGCGACTCGGCGCCGGCGAGATTGTTAACTCCGGTGACGGGGAGCATGTCGGATTTCTTGGCGGCCAGGTCGTAGAAATAAATTCCGATGGTGCCATCGACGTTGGCGGTCCAGGTAGCGAGCTTTCCGTCGGGAGAGAACGAGCCGGAATTGATTTCCCACTTGTCGCGGGTGAGCCAGTCGATGTGCTGCGAGGCGATGTCGAGCAAGCCGACGTTGTCGTAATCGTTGGCGGCGTTGGAGGTGACGAGGACTCGCTTGCCGTCCGGCGAAATATCGGAGGCGTGGAAGTTGTGGTCGCCGTCGTGCGGTGTGAGATTTGTGAGTTTGTTGGCGGCCAGGTCGGCGATGAAGACATTGGAGTCTTTGCCGTCGGCGCGCGATTGCGTGAAGACCAGGAACTTTCCGTCGCGCGACCAGATGATGCTGCTGTTCGATAGCTCTTTCGGCGTGTCCTTCGTGATGTGCGTGACCTTGCGCGAGAGGACGTCGAGGTATTGAACTTCGGCGTTGGGCGCGATCTTCGGCTTCGTCGTGTAGGCGAGGCGAGAGGAATCGGGCGACCAGGCGGTGTCGTCTTCGGCGGTCTCGCGCGACA
>JBBRZF010000032.1:0-26519 GCA_038236965.1 Terriglobales bacterium
CACTGCCACTTTCTTTCCCAGCGCAACCTCTTCGCCCTTCGCCACGGCCTCCAGGAAATTCAGCGCCGGATGAACGCCCTTCAACTCCGTTCCCGGCTGGTACACCCACGACTCCTTCCATGTGCCTATCGAGATGAATACCGCATCGAAGCGGGCGTCCAACTCATTCAGCGCAATGTCGAAGCCCACGCGGGTGTTGAATACGAACTTCACTCCCAGCTTCTCAATGACCTCGATCTCGCGCCGCAATACCTCTTTTGGCAACCGGTATCCCGGTAGCGCGAAGCGCAACATGCCTCCAGCTTCCGGCATACTGTCGTACACCGTCACCTCATGCCCGAACAGCGCCAGGTAGAACGCAGCCGTTAACCCCGCCGGGCCTGCGCCTGCGATTGCAATCTTTCTTCCCGTCGGCGGCAGCATCCGCGCCAAAATCCGGTCCACTACTATGTCGCGCCGGTCTGACATCAGGATCGAATCCGCAATAAAGCGATGCACCTCGCGCATGTTAACCGGCTCGTCCAGCGTCTGCCGCCTGCAACGGTTGTCGCACGGATGCTGGCATACGCGTCCCGTCGAGGACGGCAGCGGATTCGCCATCATGACCGCAACGAATGCATCCTCCAGCCGCTTCTCCTTGAACAACTGCAGGAACCGGGGGATGTTCATATGCAGCGGACAGCTGTTCTCACACGGCGACAGCTCCAACTCTTCGCACACGCCCGCCTGGCAGCGCTTCGCAACGATGTGGTCTTCGAATTCATTCTTGAAGTGGCGTAACGTAGTCAGCACCGGATTCGGCGCCGTCTGCCCTAGCCCACATAGCGAGCACTCGCGGATGTACCTCGACAGTTCATCAAGCAATTCAAGATGATGCTCCGAACCTGCACCCTCCGTGATGCGATTCAGGATACGCAGCGACTTGTTCAGTCCGACACGGCACGGAATGCATTTACCGCACGACTCGGAGTGAGTGAACTCGATGAAGTACCGCGCCACATCCACCATGCAGTTATCTTCATCCATCACCACCATGCCACCGGAGCCCATGATCGATCCGAGTTGCGCCAGGCTCTCGTAATCCACCGGCGTGTCGAACATCTCGTGCGGGATCGTTCCGCCGGACGGTCCTCCTGTCTGCACCGCTTTGACTTGCTTACCCGCCGTGCCCCCTTCGCCGATGTCGTAGATGAACGTCTTTAGCGACGTGCCCAGAGGCATCTCTACCAGCCCCGTGTTCCGCACCTTGCCGACCAGTGAGAACACCTTCGTCCCCGAACTCTTGGGGCTTCCCGTCTCCGTGAACCATGCAGGTCCCTTCATCACGATGGGCGCGATGTTGTACCAGGTCTCCACGTTGTTGATGTTCGTCGGCTTGCCCCACAACCCTTTTTGTGCCGGGAATGGTGGACGCGGCCTGGGCCTTCCCGCTTGCCCTTCGAGCGAAGCAATCAGTGCGGTCTCTTCGCCGCACACGAACGCGCCGGCGCCTTCAACCAACTCCACATCAAACTTGAATCCGCGGCCCAGAATGTTCTCGCCCAGCATTCCGTATTCGCGCGCCTGCTCGATTGCCCGGTTCAGTCTGTGCACCGCAATCGGATACTCCGCGCGAGCGTAGATGATCCCCTGCGTCGCACCCATCACGTACCCGCCGATGATCATGCCCTCCAGCAACGCATGCGGATCGCTCTCGATCTCGTTGCGGTTCATGTAAGCGCCGGGATCGCCCTCGTCGGCGTTGCAGATGATGAACTTCTGATCCGCTACCGCCTTAGCCAGGAACTCCCACTTGTTTCCCGTAAGGAATCCCGCGCCGCCGCGCCCGCGCAGTTTTGAAGCCTTTATCTGCTCGATGATGGATTCCGGACGGCCTTCGATCAGCACCTTGTACAGCGCCTGGTATCCTCCGATCGCTATGTACTCTTCTATGTCGTCCGGATTGATGAACCCGCAGTTTCGAAGAACGATCTTCTTCTGGCCCTTGAAGAATGGCACTTCCGTCCACAGCGGCACCTCCGGGTATCCATGCCCGTAGTTCACCCTGGCCGTGATGTGGTCCCATTCTTCCACTTTGCAGTACACAAGTTCAGGCGTCACATTACCCGTAGCGAGGTCAGGCAGTATCTTCGGTGCGTCATTCGCCTGTACTTTGCGCAGCATCAATAGCGGACCGCCTGGCAACCGCACATTCACCAGCGGTTCCTGGAAGCATGACCCGAAGCACCCAACGCCGGCGAGAACGATATTCACGCCACTCCGCTCGATCGCCTCCGCGAACGCATGATAGACGCCCTCGGCCCCGTTGCCCCGTCCGCACGTTCCCATTCCTACCGTGATGCGCGGTACCTGCGGAAGTAATTTGCTAAGTCCCGCTTCACGAACGGCGTTGAATGCGCCAATGTCTTGAATGCGTGGCATCAATCGTTCTCCCGCTTGATCATCTCTATCTCGCGTTGCAGTGTCCGCTCGTTAGCGTGTCCACAGATGCGGTGATTTACTTCGACCACTGGCGCCATCGCACACTGGCCGAAACACGCCACCGTCCTTACCGTGAACTTCTTGTCACTGGTAGTCAGCAGTGACTTGTCGTCTTCGTTGGAATCCTCTGAGTCCCCGAAACCGAGGCCCAGGTCCAGCCTTGCGCTGTTCAGCAGGTTTCGCGAGCCTCTCGTATGGCACGCCGTTCCGCGACAGATGCAGATCGTGTTCTCACCTTGGGGTTGCAGATTGAACAGAGCATAGAAGGTGACGACGCTGTAGATCCGTGCAAGCGGAATACCGGTTTTCGCGGCAACATATCGCAGCGTATCGAGCGGCAGGTATTTGTGCGGTTCGTGCTCTTGCAGCGCCTCGAGAATGCTCAACAGCGCTCCCGGCCTACCCATACAACTTGCGATCACCTGGTCGGTGAATACCTCGTCGCCCTTCTCCAGGCGCGCTTGCGTGACGGTCGCCATAGCGGTCCTTTCAGAGCAGTCGCCAGGCCACGCGCACCACCACGACAGCGCGACACCGGCCGGCTATGCTATCAGCGAACTCCTCGGATTCTCACGGTGCCAACGGCGTACTCGCCGTCAACTCGTGATTCCTCAACTCGCTAAAAATCCAGTAATGTCTTTGTATTGAAAGCGTAACTGCAAACTGCAACTACGCGCGCAGTCTAGAGATGAGCTCCCGCGAGAAAGTCGAACCTGTGCGAAAGTTACTGCGTGAAGATACTGAGAGCTTGAGCCGCGGGTGGCTTTGCCGCAGTGACCTGCGTCACGCGGCAGAGTTTGCGATCCAGAGCTGGATCACAGCCGGATATCGGTGTACTACGAAACGGTTCAATCAGCGTCCATCCGTGTACACACATACTGCAAATCTGGCACATTTGGCACGTTAAGCATTTCGTATTTTCTGTAACATACAGATCTCCCGTAGCCGCATTAAGTACGAGGAATGGCAGAACCGCGGCAACTCATAACGAAAACAAATCAGGCGGCGCTCGCCGCTTCATCTTCAACTCCATCGGCATCCACTCCGAAGATCATTCCGAATAAAAGAGATTTAATTCATCTGATCAGCGCCACGCGCCGGTAACTGATTGAGGAAGCACAGAATCGCCGACGTTGATTTCGCCGGCCACGTCGCAACCCAGGCAGTAGTCTTCCCTTCAGAATTCCTGCTGGCGCTGGCTGCGGATTGCCCAGAACGAGCAATCCGATCGGCGCGTCGGAGTCTGAAAATGGACGTTCAGAAATATTCGCTCCCACGGATTCTGTTAGTCGATGATCAGGAGCTGATTGCAGCTTCTACATCTGGTCCGCCTGCCACCATCACCCATTCCTAGACCTCGATTCCCATCAGCAGCACGTCATCCTGCGCAGGGCTGTTGTTCATCTGCTCGGCAAGCACCAGCTCAACCTGGTCCGGCAAAGTGTTTTCTTTGTGTCGCTCGATGACCCTCCCCAGTTGCTCGATACCACGGAAAGGGTCAAGAGGAGATTCCACCAGTCCATCGGAAAACAAAAAGATCCGGTCGCCCCGGTTGACTCTCAACTCGACGCCGCCGAAGACCACATCACGGAAACAGCCCAGCACGTCGCCTGTGCCTTGGATCGCCCGAAGCTCTCCCCCACCCGCAGCCTGCAGGATCACCGGCGTATGCGCCGCATTCAACAACGAGACCGTTCCTCTCGCTCGATCCAGCCGCGCATAGATAGCGGTGAAATACACGCCGTTCGGAAGTATCTTCAGCAGCGCTCGATTGATCCGGTCGAGCGCTTCCGCCGGTGAGTACAGCAGGTCTGCGTATTCACTGAGCAGGGTCTTCAACGCCAACGTCCAGTAGGTAGCGGAAAGATCGTGGCCGCGGGCATCGGCCACCATGTAATCGAACTGCTCATTCCCCAACTCGATCACGTCGTAGAAATCTCCACCCGATTGGTGGAGTTGTTTCAACGCCACATGGAATCGCGCCGCTGGCAGATCGATAGGACGCGGCATGCAGTACTCTTGTGCCTCGGCAAGCACTTGCAGATATCCCGAGTGGATCTGGGCAAGAGCTTCGAACGCATTCTTCAGACGCAGTTCCGTCCGCGAGTCATGCCCCCGTTCCGCTTCGTCCACCAAGGTCGCAAAGCAGACAGGCGCAGGCGCCGGAACCGATATCGGATTTTCAAGCATCTCGAACCCCGGTATCACTGGATCGAATTGGAGATTCGTTCAGCCTCGAGAACCGTCACCAGCAACGGTTGTCCATGGTTCTCGAACAGCGAAGTCAGCACGACCTTGCTATTGCGGATCGATAGTTCGTAGTTGTCCCCGTCCACCACCGACGGCAGCGAAATGTGACACGGACGCGGCAGGAGCGGTTTGATACTGCCGGCGCTCATGTTTGCCAATTCTCCGACTGCGTCCCGCACCTGCTCTTGCGATACCTCGCCTGGCGACACTCCCAGAAACGCCGCGGCCGCCCGTCCACCCAACCCGGAGCTGCAATCGATGCGGATCGCTCCTTCCCACGCTCCTGTGATCTGTACACACCCGCCGACGAATGGGCCGCGCGAATGCAACCAGCCATTGATGCTTTCTGTTCTGGATTCAGGCCCGCTCTGTTCCAGTTCCAGCGGAATGTTCAGCATCGAATCCCATATCTCCTGCGTAAGTTGCACTACTTCGCTTTGTCCGAAATCAATCATGTCGTTTTACCTGCACAGCCGATAACAGAACACGGCTCCGTATTGCACCCTTTCAAATCGGTCGCTCAGATTCAGCGTCGTCTCCGCACATCCCAGGAACAACACCCCGTCCTTGCTCAATACCCGCTCTACTCGCGCAAGGATCTGGCGCTTCATGTCAACGTCGAAATAAATCAGCACATTGCGCAGCATCAGCACGTCGATGCTCCCAATGTCCGGCCACGACTCCGCCAGGTTCATCAGGCGGAAGGTCACCATCGACCGCACCCTTTCGCTCAACTGCCACTCCAATCCGCTGCGCGTGAAATATTTCGCCAGCAAATGGATCGGCAGTCCACGGTTCACTTCCATCTTGCTGTAACAGGCGCGCTTGGCCCGCTCCAGCACGGCGTTCGAGATGTCGGTCGCCAGTATCTGCACCTTCCAGGAACTCAATCCCGGAAAATGCTCCAGCAAAAGCATGGACAGGCTGTACGCCTCCTGACCGCTTGAACTGGCCGCACTCCAGATGTTCAGTCGTCTCTCTACCTCGCGGCGCTTGATGATCTGCGGCAGGATCTCCGTACGCAGCGCGTCATATGGTGCCAGGTCGCGATAGAACCACGTCTCGTTGTTGGTCATCGCATCCAGCACCTTGCGATGCAACGGACTCGATGAACCTCCGCGCATCCGTTCCAACAGCTTCTGGACCGACGGAAATCCTTCGGGAATCAGTAAGGGCGCCAGCCGCGACTCGGCAAGGTATTGCTTGTCCTCGTCAAGAACGATCGCCGACCCTTCTCGCATGAACTTTCGGAGATATTCGAACTCCGGCCTGCTTATACCCATTTCTTTTTACCGTCCCGTACCTGCGAGTTCAGCTGTGTCGTGGCGATCCATGGCTGCCCGCGCAACCTCTGGCCCGATCTGTTCCAAGGGCAGCACCTTATCCGCCAATCCCGCCCGTGCAATGAATCCCGGCATCC
Source organism: Terriglobales bacterium (assembly GCA_038236965.1). Taxonomy (GTDB): domain Bacteria; phylum Acidobacteriota; class Terriglobia; order Terriglobales; family Acidobacteriaceae; genus JBBRZF01. The sequence continues at coordinate 6,152 of JBBRZF010000032.1, forward strand.
CCCAGACCACCGAGGTCGCTTCGTCCTGCACAAAGATCCGTCCGCCGTTCTTGCGGATATGCTCGCAGCCCGCCAGTCCGTCCTGTCCCATCCCGGTCATCACCACCGCCAACAGCCCAGGACCATAGACGTCGGCTGCCGATCGAAACAGCACATCCACCGAAGGGCGGCAAAAGTTTTCCGGAGCCCGTTGATTGGTCGCGATGCGGACGCGCGTCCCGTCCTTGCAGACCGTCATGTGGTGATCGCCCGGCGCCAGCCACGCATGGCCGGACGAAAGCAGTTCTCCATCCACACCCTCGGTCACACCGATCCGGCTATGGCTCGTCAGCCTGTCCGCAAGGAATCGCGTGAACAGCGGCGGCATGTGCTGCACGATCAATATCGGAACATCGATCTTCGCCGGGATGTTCGGCAACACCACGCCCAAAGCGTTCGGACCTCCGGTCGAGGTGCCGATCACGATGGCCTCCACCACCGCCGGTTTCACGTAGCTGTGCGAACGCGCCGGCTTTAGCGAAAACTGCGTCGAACGAATCGACGCGACCTTCTGTCCGCATAACGCTTTTACTTTGGGTACAAGCTGGTTCTTTACCTGCTCCACGGCCGTTGCAAAGTCCTTCGCATCTGCCGGCTTGGTCACGTAATCGGTCGCGCCCCGCGAAAAGGCTTCGATCGTCGCCGCCGCACCGCGCGCCGTCAACGTGCTGAACATGATCACCGGAAGCGTGCGACGCGTCTTCCGTATCGCATCCAGCGTGGCCAATCCATCCATCTCCGGCATCTCGATGTCCAGGGTCACCAGATCCGGTTGCACCTGGTCCAGCATCGCCATCGCAATCTTGCCGTTGGCCGCGACACCGGCAACTTCCAGAACAGGGTCCGAGGCAAACACATCGCGCAACATGCGGCGAATCACTACCGAGTCATCGACTACGAGGATCTTGATCCTTTGCATCCGCTACGCCTCAAAACCCCAGGATGTGCAACTTGTCGGCGATGATCTCCCGATTAAAGGGCTTCATCACATATTCATTCGCGCCACACTGCAACGCCTTTTCCACCTGCTCCAGGTCCGTCTCGGTGGTCACCATCATGATCTTCATCGCGTCGAAGGCATGGTCCGCGCGCACAGCGTGCAACAGCTCCAACCCGCTCATCTCCGGCATGTTCCAGTCCACCAGCGCCACGTCAACCGGGCCTATCTGGGGCAGCAAAGCCATCGCTTCCTTGCCATGTTTGGCCTCGCCGGCGACTTCGCAGCCGCACTGCCTCAGCACCATGCGAAGCACGCCCCTCATCGCCGCCGAATCATCCACGACTAACGCTCGCATCCCGTTTACCCTTTCCGCTCGCACTCCAGACCCAGACCTGCACTCCGCTATTTATTCTTTCGGCAAAAAGCGCTTGCACTTCAACACCCTTGGGCCAAAAAGCAGGGCGGCCGCCCTGGTTGGAACGGCCGCCCCTTGCTCAACCACATTTCTACTGCACCCGCGTCCCTACCGGCTCGGAGTTCAACATCCCTGAATCGTGTACGCTCGACGAGCGTCGCAACTCGCCTCGTCCACGTTGCTGTGTGTCGTCGAACTTGAACTGCGCCACCAGGGTCTGCAACTCCGCCGCAAGCCCTTCGAGCGAACTTGCCGACTTCTGCGTATCGGTCGCCGCCGCAGTCGTGCTGCGCGCCGCTTCCGCTACGCCGGTGATGTTCTGCGAGATCTCCACTCCGCCCTTGGAGGCTTCCGCCAGGTTGCGGCTGATCTCGTTCGTGGTCGCGCTCTGTTCCTCGACCGCGCTCGCAATCGTGTTCTGTATGTCGTTGATCTGCGAGATCACTCCGCCGATCTGCGCAATCGCCGACACAGCTTCCTTGGTATCGCCCTGGATCGCTTCGATCTTCTGGCTGATATCCTCGGTCGCCTTGGCGGTTTCCTTGGCCAGTTCCTTCACCTCGTTGGCCACCACGGCGAATCCCTTGCCCGCTTCGCCCGCTCGCGCTGCTTCGATGGTCGCGTTCAAGGCCAGCAGGTTCGTCTGCTGCGCGATCGAGGTGATCACCTTGATCACCTGCCCGATCTCCGCACTCGACTGACCCAGCTTCGAGATGGTCTCGTTCGTCGACTCCGCGCTCTTCACCGCCGACATCGCCACCCGCGTTGCTTCCGCCGTGTTCTTGGCAATCTCCTTGATGCTCGCGCTCATCTCGTCGGCGCCGGTCGCCACCGTCTGGATGTTCTTGCTCACCTGCTCGGAGGCCGCGGATACGACGTTGGCTTGCGCCGCCGTCTCGTCCGCACTCGAGCTCATCTGCTGACTTACTCGGTTCAATTCTTCGGACGATGTTGCCAGCGGCATCGCCATCCGGGCGATCTGCTGCAGCGCGTTGCGGAAGACATCCAGCATCTCGTTGACGCCGTTCAACAGCTCGGCATAGGCGCCCTTGAACTGCGCCGCGTTGCCGTGCTTGGTCAGGTCGCCGCCACGGGCCGCTTCGATCAGTCCGCCCAGTTCGCCGCGCAGGTTGACGATGTTCTGCTTCAACAGCACCAGCCATTCATGTATTTGATCCTGCTCGCCGGCCTTGGACATCGTCGCGTTCATGTCGCCGTTGGCCATCTTGGTCACGTAGCCGATCAACTCCGTCAGCCAGTCGTGCACGCCGTTGATGGCTTCCTTCATCTTCTGGTGGTCGCCCTTACAGTCGATCTCCACGTGCTCGCGCAGATTCCCTCCGCGGATCAATCGCAGCACGCGATTGCCTTCCGCGATGGGCAGCAGGATGGCGTCCAGCATCTGGTTCACGCCCACCAGCAGCTCCGCATACGCGCCCGACAACTGCCCCGGCTTCGCACGCTCGGAGAGCAAGCCATCTTTCGAGGCCTGCGTCAACCGCTGCAACTCCTGCGATAACGTACGCACCGAGCCCATCATGCTGATCAGGCCCTTGGCCAGCGCGTCCTGCTCCGACTTCGGGACCACCTGCACATTGATGTCGCCCGCCGCGATCTTCTCCACCGCGATCACTCGGTCCTGGATCATCTCCGACAGGGCGCGGAACGAATCCGCCAGCATCCCCAGTTCGTCTCCGGAGCGGTGGTCGATCGTCTGGTTCACATCGCCCAGCGCGATCTTGCGCGCCACTTCCGTCATTTTCGCCATCGGCTGTGTGATGGCCCTCGTCAAGACAAAACCGAGACCTAGCGCCAGAGCGAAGGCCACGAATACCGTGATGTACATCACCTTGGAGGTGGATGCCGCAAGGGCGGTGTTTTCGTCAGAAACCTTTCCGGCCTCGGAAATATTGAAGTCTACCCACTTATCTATTGCGGCTTGCTCCGCTAAAGCCGTATCCCTATGTCGCGCGAGCAGCCCACGGGCTTCCTTGTCCTTGCCCGCCTTCGCCAGGCTCACGATCGAGGAAATGGCTGCCGAATACTCCTGACGCGATTTCTGGAATTCGCTGAACTGTTGTTTCTCTTCGGAGGTAGCCACGGTTTTCTCAACTTCGGCTGCATCTTTGTCGATTCTTTCTTGGAGCGTGGTGATCGTGTGCAGGAACGTATCCATAGAAGCAGGATCGTTGGCTGCGACAATATCTCTCAGGTTCACTCGTATCCGCTGGAAGCTGGTGGCTATATCGCCCAGGCTGGCGATTGGTTTAGTGTTGTTTTCATACATGGCGGTATAGGCTGCATCAAGTTGGTTAAGTTTGATTACGCCGAACACGCCCACTGCAACACAGATGATGGCTACGATTACGAATCCGCCGATTAGCTTGGTTCCTAGTTTCACGTTGTTCAACATTCCGCCGCTCCTCTTAATCTCAATTCTTGTGTCGCCGTTTTCTCACTCGACCCGTTTATGCCGCCGCTTTGATGTCCAGTGTGCGTGCCGTATTCAACACCAGCAGCAACCGGTCCTTTAGTTTGTAAACGCCCCGGACCAGTTCCCGGCTCTCGCCCTTCAAAGTGTCAGGAGGCGCTTCGAACGACTCCTCCTTCACCTCCACTACATCGCCGATCTCGTCCACCAGAAGGCTCACAACGCCCTCGTCCGTACGCACCACAACATTCATTGGCAACTGGTCGGCCGCACGATCAGCCAATCCCAGCCGCCTGCGAAGATCGATGGCTGTCACGATCTGTCCTCGCAAATTGATCAACCCGCCGATGACCGGCGCTGCCACCGGCACGCGCGTCATCGTCTGGTGACGCAGGACTTCCTGTACCTGCTCCACTTCCACTCCGAAATACAGGCCGTCCAGGTAAAACGTGCTGAACCGTTGTTCTGCCATGTCTATGCTCCCGCCATATAGCTGTGTGATCCCACTTCGGAGGCGACCAGCGCCGGCACATCCACAAGGTCCGTGACGTGCTTCTGAATCACGGCCGACCCCAGCAGCCCCGTTCGCTTATTCGCATCCTTCAACGCGACGTCCTGCTCCACCACATCTAGAATCTCTTTCACCACCAGGCCGACGCTTTGTCCGTTTTGCGTATACACGATCACCTGCAAGGGATCCCTCTGCTCGTCGTCGCCCACCGCCAGCGATCTCGCTACCTGGATCAGCGGCATGATCTGGCCCCGGTACTGCACCACGTCGCGGTTTCCCGCCTGCTCCACCGTCGCCGCCTTGATCTCTTCCAACCGCGCCACCATCGACAGCGGCACCGCCATTCGGCTCTCCGAACCGGCGTTGAATACCAACCACTGCTCGCCCGATTTCCGCTCTTCCGTCACCGTCGAGACAGAGCCCATCTGGTTTGCGTCGCGCGCTTCCGAGACCACGTTCGCCTTCTGCGCGATGCCCAGTACATCCAGGATCAGCGCCACCTGCCCGTCGCCCATGATGGTCGCGCCCGCAAACGACGTCAGTCCCTTCAAGTGCTTGCCCAGCGGCTTTACTACGATCTCCTCCGTGTCGTTGATCTCGTCCACAACCAGTCCGAACTGCCGTCCGTCGGCTTGCAACACAACGATGTTCACCGCCTCGCGACTCGTCCCTTCTTCCGATATCGCCAACTCCTTGTTCAGGAAGGCCAGCGGAAGAAGGTTTCCGCGCAGCCTGTAAACCGGCGCGCCCTGTATTCGCTCGATCGCGCGCAAGGACTCTTCGCCCTCCAGCCTCACCAGCTCCAGAAGACTGATCTGCGGAATGGCGAACCTCTCCCCGGCACTGGTGACAACCAGCGCGGGGATGATCGCCAATGTCAGCGGGATCTTGATCTTCAACGTCGTGCTCTGCCCCGGCACGCTGTAGACGTCCACCGTGCCGCCGATCTTCTCCACATTGGTCTTCACCACGTCCATGCCCACACCGCGCCCGGATACGTTGGTCACCTTCTGCGCCGTGGAGAAGCCCGGAAGAAAGATCAGGTTGATAAGTTCGCGCTCGCTCATGCGAGCCAGTTGTTCTGCCGTCACCACGCCGCGGTCCAGCGCCTTCTGCTTCACCCGCGCCACATCGATGCCGCAACCGTCATCGTTGATCTCGATGTTGACCTGTCCGCCTTCGTGGAAGGCCCTCAGCACCAGCCTGCCCTCTTCCGGCTTGTTTCTGGCCAGCCGTTCTTCCGGGGCCTCGATGCCGTGGTCGGCCGCATTGCGAACGATGTGCGTCAGCGGGTCCTTGATGGCCTCAATGATCGTCTTGTCCAGTTCCGTGTCGCTGCCTTCCAACTCGATGCGTATGCGCTTGCCGCAATTGATCGCCAGGTCACGCACCAGTCGCGGAAACTTGTTCCATACATTTCCGATGGGCTGCATGCGCGTCTTCATCACGCCTTCCTGCAACTCCGTCGTGATCAGGTTCAAGTGCTGCGCCGTGCTCAGGAACCCGGCATCCTTCTGCCCCGCCGAATACTGCAGCACCTGGTTGCGCGCCAGCACCAGTTCACCCACCAGATTCATCACCTTGTCCAGCAATCCCACATCGACGCGGATATTGCTGGAGACCGTCGCCGAGCGCCCATCGCCCTGCTTCTTCAAAGCGTCCAGCACCACTTCCGGCTGCGTCTCCCCCCTGGAGACGAGGATCTCGCCAATGTGCCTCGGGTCGCCTTCGCTCTGCTCGTCCAACGCTTCTGAAATCGCCTCTGCACTCACTCCGGATTCCATCAGGATCTCTCCCACCTTTCGTCCTTCGACGGCTTCCACCTTCGCAACTTGCGTAGTCGCCGCCGGCGCCTCCGTCGCACTCAACGAATTCACCAGCGCGATCACCTCCGAACAGTCCCGGTCGCCTTCCAGCGAGGTGGTCTCAATCTCCAGCAGGATCGCGCGCAGAACATCCACCATGGCCAGCAACGCCGAGGCGATGTCCGGAGTCAATCGCACCTTCCGGTCCCGCATTTTGCTCAACAGGCTTTCGCCCGCGTGCGCCAGCGATTCCAGACGGGGAAAGCCCAGCACACCGCTGGTGCCCTTCACTGTGTGAATGGCGCGGAAAATGTTGGCAAGCAACTCGCCGCAATCGGGATCTTTCTCAAGCTCCACCAGATCGCGGTCCATCGAATCCAGACCTTCATTGCTCTCAACCAGGAATTCCCGGATGATGTCGTCCATCTCACTCATGGCATCCCCTATCAACTCACCAAACTGCTGCTCTTTCCCGCTTCATCCCCGCAAATCTCACAGCACTCGCCGCTTGCCCTGGCCGCCACGTGAATCACGTAATGCACAAAATCTCCCGTGATGCAGCCCTCCGCGTCAGCCCAATCCACAACGACCCCCGCGGAACGCAGTCCCGCCTCTCGCACATCCACTTGGTCCATAGAGCAGTCGCCTTCCGTGTGTTGTTATGCAAGAGGTGTGCCAGAGATGATTGGTAAAAACTTAGGAAGCACCGCGCTCTCACAAACACCCGCCCCGCGCGCTCTCCCATCCTTCCGCGCACACTTGCCCGCGCCCTCGTCCGCGGCACCGGTCTCTGCTTGATGCAATCGATTAGGAACTCTTAAGGGAGGAAGGCCCCGCAGCACGAACCGACACAGCCGCGCAAAACAAAAGCGAGCGAAGTCTCCACTTCGCTCGCTCGCAGTTCTCGAATTTTTTCAGCTTCTACTTCGTATGCAGAATGTCAGGCCTGTACTGGCTCACGTCGGCCTCGCGCAGGAATTTCGCCGATTCCTCCGGCGGAGTCGGATTCAAATAGAAACCCGTGCCCCACTCGAATCCCGCCGTCTTCGTCAGCTTCGGCATGAATTCAACGTGCCAGTGGTAATGCTCCAGCGACGGATCCTGCAAGGGCGCAGTATGAATCACCAGGTTGTATGCCGGATGGTCCAACACCATGTCCGCCTTCATCAGCAACAGCTTCAAGGCCTTCGCCAGGTTCTCGAAGACGTGCGACGACGAGTTCTCATAAGAGGACTCGTGCCGTTTCGGCAATATCCAGGTCTCAAAGGGAAAGCGCGGCGCGTACGGAGCCAAGGTCACAAAGTCTTCGTTCTCCGCCACCACCCGCACAGGATTTTCCAGCTCCTGTCTCACGATGTCGCAGAACACGCAACGCTCTTTGAAGATGTAGTACTGTTTCGCGCCTTCCAATTCTTCCACCGCATGCTTCGGCAGAATCGGTAACGCGATCATCTGCGCGTGCGGATGCTCCAGCGACGCCCCGGCAGCCTCGCCGTGATTCTTGAAGATCAGGATGTACTTCAATCGCTTGTCCTGCTTCAAATCAACGATGCGGTCGCGGAATGCCCAGAGCACGTCTTCGATCCGTTTTTCCGTCAACATCGAAAGCGTCTCTTCGTGGTTGGGCGTCTCGACAACCACCTCGTGCGCTCCCAACCCGTTCATCTTGTCGAACATCCCTTCCGCTTGCCTGCTCAGATTCCCTTCGATCGCCAGCGCGGGAAACTTGTTCGGAACCACGCGCACCGTCCACCCCGGTGTATTCGGCGCCGAACGCTCGCCGTTGTTGCCCGGACGATAGGCAAGGATCTCTCCCGGAGTCTTGCTTTCGTTGCCATAACAGAAAGGACAGAACCCGCCCTTGAAGCGGACCTGTTCGCGCGTGAAATCTACCGGACGTTTCGCCCGGTCGGTAGAAATGATGACCCAGCGTCCTACGATCGGATCTTTACGAAGCTCTGGCACGTCTGACTCCCCTTATTAAAACGCCACTCAGCTACTAAAATATTACGCTCTTAGCCCTCTCCCGTGTGTCGCCGGAGACTTGATTCCTGCTCACAAATCGCTACTCGGGGTTCTATTTGTATTTCCATCCAAAAGCATTCTTGAACAGCTTCACGTCCGTTTCTTCCCCTTGGCAGAAATAAACGCTGACCACATCAAAACGCGTTACCGTATCCTTCGGCATTCTGCGCAGATACGCCATGGCCATTCCCACCAATTCGTACTGCTTATCGCGATCGACCGCCGCTTCCGCCGGCATCACCGCGCGCGTCGTGCGGGTCTTCACTTCGATAAACACCAGTTCGCCATCTTCCCAGCCGATCAGGTCGATCTCGCCCTTGCGTCGCGGAGAGCGCCAGTTCCGCGCGGTGATCGTGTAACCGCGCTCGCGCAGGTAGAAGTAGGCCAACTCCTCGCCTCTCCGGCCCGTCGCAAGATGCGGTGCCGAACGGTCTTTCTTCGACGGAAAGTTCGCGTCGATCCGATCAAACAGCCCGACGATCCCTTTCACCACTCGTCTCAACATCCAACCAAAACCTCGCTCCCAACTCGCTACCCGCTACTCGCTACTAGGAACCCGCTACTCGCTACTCGTTTCTTCACTCGTCGTCCCGACCGAAGCCGGGTGCCCCACGTTCGCGCCCGCACTTTGGGCGTTAACGTGGGATTCCACGGCTGTGGACAAATATCACAACTCATTCCTGAAGGTGCCCTTCATATCCCCGACTTTGGCATAGGTAGGGCACGCCCCATTTGCTCTATCCGTGCTACTACTCCCTACTCACAACTCACTACTCCCTACCGACTCTCACTCCCCGTAAGCTTCTCGATCTCCACCATCTCCTTCGGCACTCCACTGGTCAGAATCTCTGGGCCGTTCTCCGTCACCAGCACCGTATCTTCTATACGGAAGTGAATATGCTTTTCCGGGAACTCGATGATCGGTTCCACCGTCACCACCTGTCCTGCTTTCACCGGGCCCACCGGCGACATCACGTCGTGGACGCCGAGCCCAACGAAGTGTCCCACCGCCGTGAATCCCCGCCACTGATTGCCGATGCCGTTGCGCTCGTAGATCGCTTTGCCTATGTCTCCCACTTGCTCATAAGTCGCCCCCGGCTTCAGCGCGCCGATCATTGCCTTCTGCGCTTCCAGGTCCACGCCATACCACTTCGCTTGTTCATTCGTGAACTTCCCGCCAACCGGAAACGTGCGCGTGATGTCCATGGTCATCTGGTCCAGATCGGCCGCGTAGTCGAACACAACCACTTCTCCGGCCTGCATCTTCCTGCGATTGCTCGAGTAGTGCCACACGTTCGAATTCGGTCCCGAGCCAACGATCGCCGTATAGGCAATTCCCTGCGCGCCCATTTCCCGGAACACCTCGGAGGCCACCGCTTCCACCTGGTACTCGAACATCCCCGGCCTCGCGTGCGCGATCGCCTTACGGATTCCTTCCGCGCTCAATTTTCCATTGCGACGCAGGACCTCAATCTCCGTGGCGGTCTTGATGTTGCGCATCCTGTCCACCGTCGGCGTGAAGTCACGCAAACGTGCCGCCGGCCAGCGTTCACGCAGGCGCTGCACGCGCTCGCGATCGCGAGTCAGCGACAGTCCAAAGGGATGTTCGTATTCCGCCGCCGCGTCCGTTCCTGCCTCCATCCGCGCACCATCCACTTTGTCGGGGAAGCCCAGCCGCATCCAGACATCCTGCTCGCCTCGCGTCCCCAGAAGGCCGTTCAGCACCGGATACAACATCCCTATCGGCAAAACGCTTTTGAAGCCAAGCCCTGTACGCGCGGCCTCGCTGAAGCTCAATACATTCGGCTCGATGTAGCGGCGCATGCGTTCACTCTGCTCGGGCTCGAACAGCACCGCCGACTTCTTCTCCACATCGATCAGCACTACCGCGCCCGCATCGGCGACGCCCGTGAAATAGTAGAAGTCGTTGTCTTCGCGATAGTGATTCGCCTGTGGCTCTTCCGTGTTGGCAAACAGCAGGACGTATCCCGTCTTCAACTCCGCGCTCAACAGGTCGCGCCGATGCGCAAACTCCTTCGCTCCACCCAGTTCCTGGAACGCCGCCATATCCGTGAACTGTGCAAACGCCGGAACCACCATCGTCACGAACAGAACGCACACCAACACTTTCACCGACCAACGCATATCGATTTCCTCTCTGCCGACTCCATTGATTCTCAATCCGCTCCACCGTCCGGTCCTTCGCCCTTCGCCGTTCACTGGCAACGGGCAACCGCCAACCGACAACCGCCAACTGGCAACTGGCAACTGGCAACTGGCAACGGAAGAAGTCTACTCCAGCTACAATGTCCCATGGCAAAGGAGAATTTCGCATGAGCGCCATCGACAACGTTCTAAGAGCCAACTCCACCTACGCTCTGGACCACGATCCGCACGAGCTATCCCCTCGCCCGACCAAGAGGCTCTCCGTCCTCACCTGCATGGATACACGCCTTGAGCGCAAGACGCTTGGCCTCGATCCCGGCGACGCCCACTTCATACGCAACGCCGGCGGCATCGTCACCGACGACGCCATACGCTCCCTGCTCGTCTCCCATTACTTCCTCGGCACGGACGAAATCATGGTCATCAACCACACCGATTGCGGACTCATGAAGGCCACCGAAGAGGAACTCCACTCGCTCATCGAAGCCAAGGCCGGCGGTCCCGCCAATGTGCCCGTGAAGTTTCACGCCTTCTCCGACGTCGAGCGCAACGTCCGCATACAGATGGAAAGGCTCATCGACCATTCCTGGATTCGCGAGGAGATCACTATCCGCGGATTCGTGTACGACGTCTTCACCGGCAAACTCAAAGAAGTTCGCCTCTAACTTCCAATAGAAAAAGCCCCACCGTTTCGAGTGGGGCTTTCGTATTTCTTCTCTCCGACTACTGTTCTTTGGCGACGATCTGGATGCATTCTTCCAGCACGTCCATCGCGATATCCGCCTGCTCTTTAGTAACGATCAGCGGCGGCGAGATGCGCACCGAGTTCGGTCCTGCTCCCAGGAACAGGATGCCGCGCTCGAACGCCAGCTCCACCACGCGGTCGCGCGCTTCCGGTGCAGGAACTTTCGTCTTCTTGTCCTTCACCATCTCCACGCCGATCATCAATCCCAGTCCGCGGACGTCGCCTACCATCGGCAACTTTTCTTTCCACGTGCTCAGACGATCCAGCATGTGTTTGCCGACCGTCGCCGAGTTCGCCACGCCTTCGCGTTCCAGCACATCCAAGGTCGCCAACGCCGCGGCGATGCAGACAGGATTTCCGCCGAAGGTCGATGCATGCGATCCCGGCACCCAGTCCATCAACTCCGCTTTCGTGATCAGTACGCTCAGCGGCATTCCGCTGGCAATACCTTTTGCGACGGTGATCATGTCGGGTTCAACTCCGGTATGCTGCACCGCCCAGAATTTTCCCGTGCGGCCCATGCCCGATTGCACTTCGTCCACGATCAGCATGATGCCGTACTTATCGCAAATCTTGCGCAATTCCTGCATGAACACCGGAGGCGCAGGCAAGTATCCGCCTTCACCCTGGAATGCTTCCACCACGATGGCTGCACATTCTTCTGCCGGAACTTCCGTGCGGAAGACCCATTCCTCGATGTACGTAGCGCACTGTCGCGCATACTCCGCCGCGTCCGTTCCTTCCGGACGACGATACAGATTCGGATACGGTACATGCACCACGCCCGGAACCAGCGGCGCAAATCGACGGCGCTGCTGCGCCTTCGAACACGTCAGCGACAACGCGCCCATCGTGCGCCCGTGGAACGCCCCGTAGAACGCAACGATCCACTGACGCTTCGTGTGATACCGCGCCAGCTTCATCGCCGCTTCCACGGCCTCCGCGCCCGAGTTGCCGTAGTAGAACTTGTGCGGCCCCTTCATCGGCGCAATCTTCGTCAGGCGCTCGGCCAGCGTGATCATGTTCTCGTAATAGAAGTCCGTGCCCGATATGTGGATCAGTTCGCCCGCCTGCTTCTGTATGGCGGCCACCACTTCCGGATGACAATGTCCCGTAGACGTAACCGCGATTCCCGCCGAGAAATCCAGGAACTCATTGCCATCGACATCTTCCACCACCACTCCGCGACCGCGCTTCGCCACCATCGGATACGAACGCGTATAGGACGGCGAAATAAGCAGCTCGTCCTTTTCCAGAATTTTCTTCGCATTGGGACCCGGCAATGCCGTCTTGATCTTTGGACCTGCCATATTCAACGTTTCTGTCGCCATAACTGCCTCCACCTGCACGCTCTATTGCGTGCATAGAAAATTACTCGCGCCTCAAACAGAGGCCTATGGCAGCCCGACTCAATGGGATAGGAAATTCGCGCTGCACGGGGTTCGATTCGGTTGTAACGGGAACTAGTCGCCGGAAAAAAGATTGGGGCGCGAGCTATACGGAGACAGCAGAACCTCAGCCCTGGGGGAGCTGAATCGCGACCAGATGGCGCGCACGCAAGATGTAAGACGCGTGTTCATATCCTTATTATACTCCCGAATTCGCGCCTTTAACCTCCCCGCATCCAACGCCTACATCTCTCAAGGACTCAGTGGTTTCCCCATCTTTCGGTACAATCAGTATTCGTACTCGGACGGGAAAATCATGGCGCTCTCTCTCTTTAACACGTTGACCCTCAAGGTCGAACCCTTCAGCCCGATGGATGGCGAGACGGTTCGCATGTACAACTGTGGCCCCACCGTCTACGACTTCGCCCACATCGGCAATTTCCGGACCTTCATCGCCATCGACATCCTGCGCCGCTTTCTGCTGCAGTCCGGCTACAAGCTCAAGCACGTCATGAACATCACCGACGTCGATGACCGCATCATCGCCAACTCCGCCAAACTCGGCATCTCCGTGCGCGAGTACACATCCAAATACGAAACCCTCTTTCTCGAAGACTCCGCCTTCCTCAACATCCATCGACCCGAATTCATCGCGCGCGCCACCGAACACATGACCGAAATGGCCGACCTCATCGACGGCCTCGCGCAAAAAGATGTCGCCTACAAAACCGACGACGGCAGCTACTACTACCGCATCGCCAAGTTTCCCGAGTACGGCAAGCTCTCGCACAAAGACCTCGCCCACATCGAAGACGGCGCCCGCGTAGACTCCGACCGCTTCGACAAAGAAGAAGCGCGCGACTTCGCCTTGTGGAAGGCGCCCAAACCCGGCGAAGCTTTCTGGGAAACCAAGATCGGCGCAGGCCGCCCCGGCTGGCACATCGAGTGTTCCGCCATGGCCATGAAATATCTCGGCCAGTCTTTCGACCTCCACGCTGGCGGCGAAGACCTCATCTTCCCCCATCACGAAAACGAGATCGCGCAGTCGGAAGCCTTCACCGGAAAACGCTTCTCCCACTTCTGGATGCACGTCCGCTTCCTGCTCATCGAAGCCGACAAGATGTCCAAGTCGCAGGGCAACTTTCATACCCTGCGCGACCTCATGCTGCTCGGCCACAAGCCTTCGTCCATACGATTCCTGCTCTCCAGCGTTCCCTATCGCAAACAACTCAACTTCACCTTCGGTGGACTCACCCAGGCAGCCAACTCCGTCGAACGCCTCCGCAATTTCAAACTCCGCGTCGCCGCCGGACTCAATGGAAAAGATGGCGGAGTAAAAGGAAACGATGGGCACCCCACCCTTCCCGAAGGGCGCGTGGGTGAAACGGCTTCCCTGAAATCACTCGCCGAAGAAACTTCCAAGCGAATGACCGCCGTCATGGATAACGACTTGAACACCGCCGAAGCCCTCGGCGCGATGTTCGAAATGGTCCGCGAAGCCAACGCCGCCATGGACGCCGGAAACTGGCAGCCCGCAACCGATCAGCAACCGCTCCTTGCCGCCATCCAACAATTCGACGACATCTTCGCCATCATCGAAGACACTGACGCGGAAAAGATGCGCGCCGTAGTCGAGTGGGCCCGCGCCAACGGTCAGCAGGAGAAAATCAGCGCCCCCGCCCTCGAATTCGCAACCAGCGCCGCTCTCGCCGACGCCGACATCGAAGCCCTCGTAGCCCAGAACACCGCCGCGCGAAAAGCGAAAGACTTCAAAGCCGCAGACGCGATTCGCGACCAACTTCTAGCCCAAGGCGTCATCCTCGAAAACACCAAGGAAGGCGTCCGCTGGCGCCGAAAATGATTTCCAAAATGTGAGTGTTTGCACTCGGCCTTTGCGCGATAGTCTTGGTGCCCCACGTTCTCGCCCCCATTTTGGGCGTTAACGTGGGATTCTTCTCGACCTTGCTTGCGTGGGCCCGGACGCCCCGTCCGCGGCGGGCGAGCAACGCTCGCCTTGTTTTTCTCTCAGCAAAGTAATCACCCGAAAACAATAAAAGGCGACCAGCTCTCGCCGCCCGCCCCTCCCTAGCATGATTCCTCTTCGTGCCTTCGTGGTTCACTGCCCTGGGCTGGCGTCTAGCGTCTAGCGTCTGACGTCTAGCGTCTGACGTCCGACTTCCGAGTCCTGATGATATGCAAGACGGAGGACAGCTCCGCTGCCCTCCCTTTGTTAGCCAGAATCAACTAGCCGCCGTTCGGCCCGTTGTGACAGCTGTAGCAGCCTATCTTCGTCCCCGCAGCGAATGTCTTTGTCCGTCCATCATCAACGCTGAACGTTTTCGCTGTTAGAAGTTTTGATCGGTCCGAGCCGCGGTAATCTGCGCCATGGCAGGCAGCACACTGCGTGTATCCACCACCACTGGCAACATCGTGGTGACTCGAGATCCATGCCTGACCGACCGTATGCATCCCGTGAGGCCCACCCGTAGTGGTGGAAGGAGCCGTAGTATGGCAAACAGTACACTCGGTCAGTTTCCCCGCATACCCTTGTAGCGCAGTGCTGTAGACATTGTCGTTGGCTTGGCTGGTGGGGAATTCGCCATGCTGCGATCCGTGGCAACCGGAGCACTCGACCGATCCGTGCCCTTTGCTGAAGCGGTAGAGGGAGTAACCTGTCGCAGGAACATTAGCATTCGTTGCGAAGCGTTGGTCGGTACTGGAGCGAAGGACCGCATTAGGTCCGCGGTCGGCGGTCGGGAATGTTGTCAGGTAGCTTTTGCCGTTCTGGTGACAAGACTGGCAGTTTGGTTCGTCAAGCCAACCCGCACGAGGAGTTTTTGCGAGGCGACTCAGGTTGCCGTGGCAGTCGTAGCATGAAACATTCCGCATGGCGCCACGCTGGCACTTCGTAATTGCGCCCGGGTGGCATTGGTAACAGCTTGCCGACGGAGAAGTAGCGTTGTCCATTGTGGTCGAAGTGCCGGGGATGATCACGCTGGCATGGCGCTTATGCATCGACGTTGTCAGTTGCGCCACACCCGTCACGCCCGTGTTCATGCCGGTCGCATTCAACGCATTCGACTGGTGGCAAGCCGCGCATAGGATGGGATTGTTCAGCGCTTGCGCGGTTTGGTACAGACTCGACTTATAGTTGTAGCCTTTACCTGCAAGCTGCTGCAGCATCGCTGCCGGAATGACGTGACGGTCATGTAACTTCAGAATGTTGAGCTTTGTGTCTTTTAGTGGATCGGAGGTGTAGTTTACCCATCCACCTGACGGCATGGCTTTCGCATTACTGTTGGAGGCATGACAGCGGTTACAACTCATCTCATCGCTCACCGCGACAACGGTCGTGCTCTGCGCGATCACCTGTCCCGCTGAGTTCTTCGCGACCACTTTGATCATCGGATACGCGTTTGTCTTCCCGGCGTCATCCCTCGGGGACGTAGGAATTCCTTCCGCTTCCCATACCTTTTTCGTAGCGTTGAAGGTCATCGGCCGGGGCGTTCGACTTTGGACCCTGTTGAGCTTCAAGCCTGTGTCAGGCAGCGGTTGCGCGCGGAACAGGGAATACACGAAATTCCAAAAGTTGGTTTTCGCCGGTATGGTCGATGTGCCAGAGGAGGTTGTGTTGATCGATCCCGCCGGATCAGCCATTGCCTGGTACGTCACGGTTACACCGGAAGTGATGGGAACTGGCTTACCGCCCTTCTGGAGCAACTTGGCGTAAACGGTGTTATAGGGCGGCAACACGGAAAAGACGGAATAGTCTTTTCCGTCCATGCAGTGCATTCCGAGCTCACTCCAGCTAAGAAGCACGTACCCGGTAGTGGTGGTCGCAACTGCAACGCTGTTAGTAGAGTTGGTGCTGTTGAAAGTATCGGAAGGGTTGCTGTCAGTTGCCACAGATGCCGCGCAAACACTGGCCAGGATTAGCAGACAGCACGCGAGAGCTATGGGTAAGTTACGGAACATCTTCATTGAATCCTCCGTCACATGTTCGGTTGCGCGACACGCTGCGTGTGCAGCGTGACACTGTGCATCGAGTAGAAGGACAAAGCGGCTGAAGAAGTGGCGTATCCCGGAGGCCAGTCCGGCTGAATTGAGTTGCGCAATGTTGCAACAATCAAACCATTAACGATGTGACAAGCGTCACCCATAGCCGTGATATGAAATTCTGCGCACCCATCGGATCCTCTCAGCCCTATTCAGCTGTTCGCTTGGTGCCCCACGTTCGCGCCCGAATTTTGGGCCTTAACGTGGGAGTTTGTTCGCCCTGGTAACCCACGTTCGCACCCGAATTTTGGGCCTTAACGTGGGATTCTTCTCGACCTTGTTTACTTGGGCCCGGACGTCCCGTCCGTGGCGGGCGAGCAACGCTCGCCTCTGCCTTCCTTTCGGAAACTTAATCACCCGAAAACGATAAAAGGCGGCCAGCTCTCGCCGCCCGCCTCTCCCTATCGTGATTCCTCTTCGTGCCTTCGTGCTTCACCACCCCGCCCTTGGCTAGCGTCTGACGTCCGGCGTCCGGCGTCTGCCTCTCTACTTCTTCCTTCCATGCAACTTCACCGACACCACCGCGTCCGCCGACTCGCGCGCAACATCGCTGCCGCTCTTGATCGAACTTCCGCAACAACTCGTCGTCGTTGGCGAACAGCATCCCGCAGTCTCTTGCGGCGTCAGCACGGCGACCAGATCTCTTCCGTACAGAATCTGCGGAATGTTGATGTCGCGCAAACCGGCATCGAAAGCGAGACTCAGGTATTCACTCAACATGCTCGCTCCGGCGATGCATCCAACATAGGCGCTCACGTTGCTGGCAATGTCCTTCGGCAGCGGCTTCAGCAACACCAGGTCGCTCACCGCGAAGTGTCCGCCCGGTTTCAGCACGCGGAAGATTTCGCGGAAGACCGCAGGCTTGTCGCTCGAAAGGTTGATGACGCAATTTGAAATCACGTAATCCACCGACGCGTCTTCCACCGGCATCTTCTCAATGAAACCTTTGCGGAACTCGACGTTGCTCACGCCGCGCTTTTCCGCGTTTTCGCGAGCCAGTTTAAGCATGTCGTCCGTCATGTCCACGCCGATTACGCGCCCTGTCTCGCCCACACGACTCAGCGCAAGGAACGCATCAAAGCCCGCGCCAGAGCCCAGGTCGAGCACCGTCATCCCTGGCTTCAACTGCGTCAGAGCCAGCGGATTCCCGCAGCCAAGCCCGAGGTTCGCATCGCCCGCTATCTCGATTTCTTCAGCCGTGTAGCCGATAGCTTGTGCGACATCGCCCACCGTCGCCACCGACCCCGACGCTTCTCCGCGCGCAACCGCCGCATAGTGGTCCCGAACCGCATCCCGCATCTCATCCCGCGTATCGTTCAACACCGTCAGCTCTTTCATCGCCGTTCTCCTTTACCTTTGCTCACATCTCTTGGTCGTAGTCCGTTCAATCCGTGCCCCCTTGGTGCCCCACGTTCGCGCCCGCACTTTGGGCGTTAACGTGGGATTCTTCTCGACCTTGCTTGCGTGGGCCCGGACGCCCCGTCCGTGGCAGGCGAGCAACGCTCGCCTCAGCACCGAAAACGATAAAAGGCGACCAGCTCTCGCCTCCCGCCTCTCCCTAGCGTGATTCCTCTTCGTGCCTTCGTGGTGAATTGTCCTTGTCTGGCGTCTGACGTCTGCCTCCTTGCGTGGGCCCGGACGCCCCGTCCGTGGCGGGCGAGCAACGCTCGCCTCACCGTCTACTCGTTCAGGAAATCCCGTCCATTGCCGAATCTCCACACAGAAGCCTCAGGTCCTAATCCGTAAAATCCGTCGCCGCTCTTGCCGTTGTTCTTCGTTCTCCGGTTCGCGGGTTCTCCGGCTCTCCGGTTCCTACCTCCCGATCTTCACCAAACCATCCGGAGCATTCAGCGCGCAGCATCCGTGCTGCTCCATCGCCGACGTTAATTTCTGCAATGCGCCAAAAACGCTGTCGCGTTCTTCGTCCGTCAGCGCGCTCACGATCTCGCCCGTTCGCTGACGCATCAATTCGTCCACGCGATGACGCGCCTCGCGTCCCTCCGGAGTTATCTTCACCATGGCCGCTCGTCCATCTTGCTGCTGGCCGCGGAGCCTCTGCACCAGCCCAATTTTCTCCAGCCGCTCCACAATGCGAGTCATCGCCGACGGAGAAATCCCGGACAGCGCAGCCAGATCCATCAACCGCGCACCCTCCCGCGCAACCAATATCCGCAAGATGGACGTTTGCCTCGGCGTCAGCCCTTCACAGCAAACTTCATCCGGACCAACCTGCCCCAGCGCGCGCGAAAGCCGTTCAAACTCGTTCCACCAGGCGTCGATGTCTTTACTCTCAACCATAATCAGAATCTAACTCCATACACTTGCGTGCGTCAAGCAATTTTATTGAGAAACGACTTGTCAAGGCCCATTTCCAGAAAATACTTTCTATGCCAATGAAAACAATGGGAAATTAGTGAGCCCCGCGATGTCCAGTTCAACCCCTCAAATCTGTCATACTGGATATAGAGGATTAGAGTCAGAGAGGTGCACAATCCTTCGTGGTTCCCCGCTCTTGAATTTGGGTCTGAAACCGAGATCAAAAACCGAACCACGAAGGACACAAAGGGGCACGAAGCGACACAAAGGTAGAACTTTGGAAGAAAAACCAGCGGTCCGTATATTACTGCGCGTCTTTATTCCGCGCTGTTTCCTTCGTGAACCTTTGTGAAATCTTCGTGTCCTTCGTGGTTCCCGCTCTTGAACTTGGTTCTAACCCCAGCGCCAGCTAAAATCCTTGTTTTCAAGATTTTGACTGTTAAAGCCATACAGCTCAATATTTTGCAGACCACTTCCCCGCAAAATATTGAAAACACTAGAGTTAAAAATAGAGAAAACAGGGAGGGGAGGGTGGCTGCCGCCCCAGAAACTACCCTGGACTGGCACCTGACATCGGATTTATTACGTGCTTTCAACCGCAGGCAATTCCTCTTCGGCCGGTACTTCGGCCTCTCGCGGTCTGAGCTTGGCGCCAGTCACCAGAACTACGCTGACAATAATAATGACCGACCCAATCAGGATGCTCTTCGTCACAGGCTCGCGCAATATCAGCCAGCCGAGAAACACCGCGACGATGGGATTCACGTACGCGTATGTCGCAACCTTCGGCGTCGGCACGTGTCGTAACAGCCAGACATAAGCAGTGAATCCGATCCACGATCCCGCAATCACCAGGTAAAGCACCGCCAGCAGCGAACTCCGCACCCAGACCACGCGATGCAGATCGCCCAGCGCAGACGACACCACGAAGTTGACCAGTCCTGCGATCAGCATCTCCCAGCCGCTCGCCGTATACGGATCGACAGGCATGTGCCACCGCTTGGAGAGCACCGAACCGCACGCCCAACTGAAGCTGGAGATCATCACCAGCCCTGCGCCAAACAGTTCCCTGCCGCCCACGCGCATCCCGGCGCGCAACTCCGGCCACAGCAGGGCGACCACGCCGAGCATGCCCAGTGCGATGCCAAACAGTCCACGCTTCGAGAGATGGTCGCCGCGCTTGCTCACCGTCTCCAGCAGCAGGAACCACAGCGGAGTAATGGCGATGAGCAGTGCCGCCAGCCCGGTGGGAATGTACCGCTCCGCCCACCCCAGCACCACGTTGCCGGTCGAGAGCAGCAGTATGCCGATCACGCTGAGTCGAACGAATTGGTCGCGCGTGATCTTCACGCTGCGCTTGGAGACCAGGCACCAGCCCAGCATGAGCGCGCCGGCGATGATGAAACGCAGGGCGCCCATCAGCGCCGGAGGAATGTGCTCAACGGCGATGCGTATCGCCAGGTAGGTCGAGCCCCACAACACGTACACCAACGCAAACGCAAGGATGACCTGGCCCCGGTGGCGACGATCG